>JAEZBW010000177.1 GCA_023426765.1 Bacillota bacterium | reverse complement strand
GTATAAGGCCGTGCCGGTCGTGACGAGCGAGGTTGCCGCCGGCCCCGGGTTGATTCCCGACGACCGCATTCTCTCCTGGGTGGCCGTGGACTCCACGGATCCGCTCGTTCGCGGCCGTGCCGGCCTGCTCGCTGTGCGGATCGCCCAGGGACAACGGTCCATGCTGCCGCTGATTCAGGCGGGCGACCTCATCTTCGTGGATCGCCACGACACCGACCCCCGGCGTGAGAGCGACATGTTTCTGATTCGCGATCCAGAAGGCGGAGAGGCCGTCAAGAAAGTCCAGATTTATACCCGACGCGGGCGTGAGATGATTACTTTTTATTCACTTAATGGGCATGAGTACCCACCGGACACATATTTTCTGCTGGAAGATTTCCAAGGGGATTTCACCAAGCCGGTTATAGGCCGAGTCGTTGGCCTATGGGCAGACCTTACTAAACGGTAATCTTTTAGTCTTCATCGGTTTGCCGCTTGCCTTTTCCGTAAACGAATAGGCGAGCGGTATTTTTTTCATTTGTGAATATCCAACTAGAAACAGTCTGTTGACATAAGTTTCTAATTGGATATTTCTGGACCCGTCACGACGCGAGACACTCCGAACGACGCCCAACCGCGCAAGCGAGCCGGTCCAGGTCCCCAAAGGGGGCAACGGCCGGGTGGTCGGATCAGTAGGGGACACGATGCGGCGGACGGGTTTTGATTTTTCGAGGTCTGCAAAAGGTCGGCACCGCGTGAAAAAAGCACTGACATCCCGTGTCCCGTTGGTCCTGGGGACGATGGATCGGTAAAGGGCGCGGGCGATTGAACGGTGGACGGGGGCAAGCCCAAGTCGAGAACGGCCCCATGGGTGGTTCCGACCTTTTCCAGGCCTCGAAACTGTTCACCCCCAGCGAACCGCGAACCGGGCGCGTCATCCCGGCTGGCAGAGGCAAGGGTCGCGCTCATTTTCCCGAGCATGCCGAGTGGGGCGTGTGTTGCCGGTATCGGCTGTCCGCCCGCTTCGGAAACAGGCATCGCCGTCGTTCCCCCTTCTCGGCGGCGATGCCACTGGAGACGGTTATGGTCCGCCTGTCCCCGATTCTCCACGGCAAGACGTCGTTGATTACCCCGGAGCTGGCCGGCGTCCTGCCCGTCAGCGTCCATCAGGCCATCATCCGCAACAAGATCAGGCAAGCGGCCGTCGAAGATCCCGCGCTTTTGGAACGCTGCATCGCCTGCCAAGCCATGATGGACGAACACGGTCGCGGCGGTTGCTACGACACGGCCCGGCCGGAACTGGCCGCGCAGGTGACCTTGTGAACGCCTGCGCCATCTGCCGCCGCCCGCTGTCCGATGCGGCCAGTCGCCGACGCGGCCTTGGCCCGGAGTGCTGGACGTCCATCCTGGAGAAGGTCCACCGGTCCCAGTCCCGGGAAACACCCTTGGGACCGTTCACAGGGAACGTCATCCTCGTGCGGGTGGACGGCAAACCGTATGCCAACGTGCCGTATCGCTTCAAACCGCTCCACTGTGAGAACCACGCCGAGGGCATGTCCTGGGGCTTCCCCAACATGGCCGCCACGACGCTGGCCCTGAACATCCTGTCGCAGTTTCTGCCGCCCTATCATGTGGACAAGGTAGGCGACCTGCCATCCCCGGAAGCCGACGTGCTCGCGCCGTATTTTGCGGAGCGATTCCTGGTTTCCGCGCCCTACGCCGGCTGCATCATCCTGCAACGTGACATCCTTCAATGGCTGCGCGCTGTGGACGGGCTGGCAGCGGAAATTCGCACCTTCGGAGTGCTGGCCTGATGTCCCGGTCCGAGGAAATGCCCGTCCTGGAGGCCATCGAGGACGTGATCGCGCGCATCCAGGCCCTGGCCGCCCATCCCGGCCTGACCCGGGGCGACGCCAAGGCCATCAAGGGTTCCCTCGGACCGTTCCGGTTCCTTCGCACCAAACACCGCCCCGACGGCCGCACCATGGCCACGCCACGGGGAGACAGGGAGGACGCGCCATGTCGCGGAAACTGACCATCGGAGCCCAGACGGCCCATTATTCCTACAACCGTGCTCGCCATTGCATTGATGCGCGCATGATCCTCAAAGGGGAACTTCGCCAGATCAGCGGCCGCAGCCTGGGCGAGGTCAAAACCAAGCTGCTCGTGCTGGCGGGGCATCTCGGCGTCAACGTCTATACCCTCATGCCGCTGCGGAGCGAGTAATGCCGTTCCTCAAGCGCGGCCATCCTCTCACTCGCTTCCGGCTGCTCGGGCAGCCGGACCGGGAAACCTTGCTGCAGGCGGCCGAGCATCTGGCCCGGGTCGGGTTCCGGCCCATCGACACGTTACCCGACGAAACGGCGGCGGGCTGGGTCAACGGCGAGGATCCCACCGACAGCGAGTGGCGCACGTCCCGGCCGGATCGGCTGGCCCACCTGTTCTGGACGCTGCGCTACGACAAGCGGACCGTGCCGGCGCAGCTCCTCGACGTGCGCACCCGCTTGAAGATCAAGGAGCACCTGGAGCGTCGCCGGGCCGAGATCAAGGAGAAGGTGCTCATCCCCTTCGTCAACAAGGATGAGAAGACCGAGATCCGCGAACAGGTGCGCCTGGCCCTGCTGTCGCAGACGGCCCCGGTGCCGACCCTGGCCGACGTGGTGTGGATCAACCACGCCGACGCCGACACGTCCGAACTCTGGCTGTGCTCCACCCAGTCCACCCTGGTGGATATGCTCCGGCCCCTTTTCGACAAGACCTTCGACGTCCTGGTCCGCCCGGTCACGCCATTCACGCCCCATCCTGCCGAAACGGAGATCTGGCCGGACGACATCGGCAACCGCTTCCTGACTTGGCTGCAAACCCATGACGGCAATTCCCTGGACGTCGCTGGCACGGACGTGGCCGTCAATTTCGAGCGCCTCACCATCGCCGACACGGCCGGGGACTGCGTCATCAAGGCCGTCGTAGGCGAATCCGATCCCGACGAGGTGGAACGCGGCCTCGAAAACGGGATGCTGGTGCGCGAGTGCGACTTGTTCCTCGGCATTTCCGGCGACGGCTACAAGGTCCGCGTCAAAGGCGAGGACTTCGCCATGCGGCTGGAAACGACCTTCTGGCACATGGACCGTGAGGATCCCGACGGTTCCTTCGCGGACAAGGTCCTTTCCGTCGAGCGCTTCAACGC
>JAEZBW010000171.1 GCA_023426765.1 Bacillota bacterium | reverse complement strand
CATCAGTACGCTGCATGAAATCAATCCGGAAGAGAAAAGACATTCCATCCGGGTCAGCGAGGTATGTGAAGGCATCGCCAGAGAAATAAAGCTGCCTGAAACCGAAGTGATCAAGGTGAAAAGAGCGGGTTACCTTCACGATATCGGCAAGGTGGTGCTGAAAAAGGAATTATTAGAAAACAGACGCGTGATGACCGCTGCGGAAATGAACGAAATCCAGCAGCACACTGCCATCAGCTACCGGATCCTGAACCTGTTTGACGAAACGCTGGATATCGCCGATGCCGTCTACAGCCATCATGAAAGATGGGATGGCTCGGGCTATCCGCAGAGCCTGAAAGCAAACGAAATTCCGCTGATCTCGCGTATTATTTCACTGGCCGAAGCATACGATCGCCGGATGCATGGGTCCGAGGTGAACAATCCGGAGAAAAAGGAAGCCGTCACCCAATATATCCGTGAAAACAAGGAGAAGCGGTTTGATCCGGAGCTGGCCGAAGTGTTCATTCAATTCATGGAGAAAATTTGAAAAGGGTGTTCATAGCTATGAAAGTGTTACCTTTATTATAGTTTCTGCTCAACGCAATTGTCATCCTGAGCGTAGCGAAGGATCTCATCACTTGAATTCTTCACTGCGTTCAGAATGACAGCTTCGCTTTCATTCATTGTGATGCACAACGTGCATGGAAATTCTGAGGCTTCGTAACCACCTGTGAGAGTAATGAAAAATAAGTTTTCAAACAGCTTTGAAACCATGAAAAAAAGTGTTAAACTTGTATTGCAGTCAGGCTGCATACAAAGAGATTGAAAAAAACGACATCCGTCGGGGGGAAAAAATGGGTTCACCTTTGGTCAGCATTATTGTTCCGGTCTATAACGCCGAGAAAACCTTGAATCGTTGTATCGAAAGCATTCTTTTCCAGGAATATCGAAATATTGAGTTGATTCTCGTCAATGACGGAAGTACCGACAGCAGTATGACGATATGCCGGGAATGGGCTCTTCAGGATTCAAGAGCGACCGTTATCGACAAGCCGAATACGGGTGTATCGGAATGCAGAAATATCGGCATTTCCAAAGCGACCGGAGAATATCTCCAATTCGTCGACAGTGATGACTGGATCACTGAAAACAGCACCATCGCCATGGTTCAGAGGGCTGAACAAACCCAGTCCGACCTTGTCATCGCAAAGTTTTATCGCGTTGTAAATGGAATTACTGCAGAAAAAGGGAACATCAAGGCAGACATCCTGATGAATAAAAAAGAATTCATGACCATCATGATGAAAGAGCCTGCAAACTTTTATTATGGTGTGATGTGGAACAAGCTGTACCGGCGCGATATCATATCGGCACACAGAATATGCTGCTGCACCGACCTTGCCTGGTGTGAGGATTTTCTGTTCAACCTCGATTACATACGATATGCCGAAACCTTTGCATGTCTGAACGTCCCGGTTTATTATTATGTAAAATCGAAGAACAGTCTGGTCAGCAAGGAAAGCTCGCTGAACAATGTGATCCGGATGAAGCTGAAGCTGTTCAGCTCTTACAGGGATTTGTTCGAAAGCATGGAATTGTATGAAGATCACCGCGCACAGGTGAGGAAGTTCTTTATTGCATACGCAAAAGACAGCAGTGTCGGTTATTTCTTTCCGCATAAGGATAAAAAAATCTCCGCCAGCGAATGATATCCTGTTCTTGAAGGTTCAAAGGAAAAAGTTTTTCTCCGGTAATTTCTTTATTCGTTATGGCAAATCTTGTTGAACCGCGATGATAATAAGGGTATAATAACTCTAATCGAAAAGCGCAGAGTGAGGGAAGATGCGTTTCCTTTGCTTATACCCTGATTATTTGCGCAATGCAATAATGATGCATTCAGCATTTATGCGATTTAGAAGTGTGCTGTATGGGATGCATTTGGGGGAACAAAGAATTCATTGGATAAGGAGCGAGCGACTATATGAAAAAAGAACAGATTCACATTGGGATCATCGGATTGGGAACGGTAGGAACCGGCGTGGCCAGGGTATTGCTGCAGCAGAAGGAACTGCTGAAAACCCGCAGCGGAATCACGTTTAACCTGAAATCCATTGCGGAGCTTGACTGGAGCAAGGAGCGCGATATTGACCTGACCACGGTGAAATGCACTACCGATGTGAATGAGTTGCTCGGAGATCCCGAGATCAGCGTGATCGTCGAAACCATTGGCGGATACCAGCCAGCCTTCAGTTTTATATCAAAGGCTCTGCAAAACGGCAAACATGTCGTTACGGCAAACAAGGCGCTGATTGCGACCCATGGACGCGAGCTGTTTAAAACAGCCTCGGAAAATGGCGTCAATCTCCTGTTTGAAGCCAGCGTGGGAGGCGGAATTCCCATCATCAAAGGTCTCAGGGAAGGTTTGATTGCCAATAATATCGAAAGCATCTACGGTATTCTGAACGGAACCTCCAATTATATCCTCACGAAGATGCATCAGGAGGGCCTGGAATTCAACGAAGCGCTGAAGGGTGCGCAGGAGAAGGGCTTTGCCGAAGCCGATCCGACGCTGGATATCAGCGGGGGGGATGCCGGTCACAAGCTGACAATCCTTGCCTCTATTGCTTCAAACAGCTTTGTTCCTTTTGAAAGCCTTTACATGGAGGGCATCACCGGTATTACCAAACTGGATATCGATTTTGCCAAATCCTTCGGATATACTATCAAACTGCTTGCCATTTATCAGGTTGTCAACGGCGGCCTTGATTTAAGGGTACATCCCACATTAATCAGCAATAAGCATCTGCTTTCGGCTGTCAGCAACGAACTGAATGCGATTTTCGTCAAGGGTGATTTTGTGGGCAATACGATGTTTTATGGACCGGGAGCGGGAGAAAGACCTACCGCCAGCGCGATCGTCAGCGACATTGTGGATTTGACCGAACGTTTATGCAATAACGGAGAGAAGCTGAAAAGCGGCTTGATCAGCCCAACCATGGATGTGAAGCTGATCCCCACAGAAGAAATCACAAACCGGTTCTATTTACGGTTTTTCACCCGGGACGTTCCCGGTGTTCTGACAAAGATCTCAGGTGTTTTGGCCGATCACGGCATATCCATCGCTTCCATGGTGCAGCTTGAAACCCACGAGAAGGAAAATTATGTCCCCATCGTGCTGTTAACCCATGAAGCCCTGGAGAAGTCCATGGAACAGGCTTTGAAACAAATTCTGCAGTTTGAGTTCGTCAAGGAGAATTTCCTGCGGCTCCGCATATTTTAAAGTTAAAACAAAATCAGCTGCCTTCGGGCAGCTTTTTTTGTGCCATTGAGGCGGAACCGCGAAACATCAGGTTTTTTGTTGAAATGGAAAAAAAGAAATGGTAAAGTAGAATTACCATTCCTGGCCATAATCATATGCGTTGAACAAAGGAGATGAAGTTCATGAGTGAGTTCAATCCCGTGATCTTCCAGGAAGAATTCAAGGGTATGGGCATTTTCGATGAAAAACCGCAGGTGAAGCCCGGCACCGCGAGGGTTTACCTGGGCACGGATGATCACTGCGCCGTCTTTTTATCCGGAAGCAATATCACCCGTTCCGAACTGATGGCCGGTCAGTACGCCAATGTATATGTGATTGATTTGCGGGAGTTTCAGAAAACTTATGATCAAGCGCTGGGTTCTTCCGATGACCTGGCGGGCTTTACCGCAAAAATCACCCTTTCCATCCGCATAACGTGTCCCGATGTTTTTGTACGCTCCATGGTGAAGGATGTCCCAAAACTCGTTCTGCAAAAATTAACACCCTATCTTGAAAATATCAGTATGTATTACGAACCGGACAAAAGCCAGAGTTTGCAGCGGGATTGCCTGAATATGCTATCCCGTACCGATTTTCAGAAGAGCGTGGAAAAGGATTATGGAATCCTTGTGAATATGGAAAGTATTCTGGTCAGGCCCGATGCCAACGCCCTGGAGTTGATTCAGCAAACCCGCAGGCATCAGGATGAACATGTCCATGCAGTGAAAAAACTGGAAGAGGATTTTGCGCTGCAGATGGCCCGCCAGAAAAAAGAAGCGGAAATCAAGCTGGCTGAAATGGAGCAACAGTTTGAATTGCGCAGCAGAGAAGCCGCCCTGAAAATGATGAGGCCCGAAGCGGGCAAAGAAAGCTTTTCCATCAATCAGGCTGCAGAACGGATAGAAGAAGCCGACAAGGTTGTCATCCTCAGCCAGCTGAACAGTCATGAAGGGGAGGATGAATAATGAACAGGGCTATTGCGATATTTATCAATATGATCCAATCACTGGATGTTTCCTGGCGGGTATTTATTACTTTTTTCGCCGCTGTCGCCGTTGTGTGTCTTATGCTTTTTGTCTTCCTTCCGTTGGTGCTTTCGCTGCTGAGGCTGTTGCTGCTCTTCCTGCAGAAAATCATTCTGGCGGTAACGGGCTTCTGCATGAAGACCTGGGGGAAGCTTGTGATTCGCACCAGGCTTAGAACAGGAGGATTTCCTCAGCTTCTGGTGAACATCGAAGACTTTTTTGTTCGTATCATCGTGTCGGTGTCAAAGTTCTTTGACAGAGTCATACGGTGGAAGCCGCCGTATGGCGCAATCAGCATCCGTGTTGTACTGATATCCTGTATTTTAATGATACTGCTCACCGTCGCACTTTGGGTCATACCCGGATCAAACCGTGCGCTGACCACCATTTTCATCACCTGGGAGCGGGAATATATAGTGAGTTCGGACGACGCTGCTGTTGTGGCTGTGAAGATTGCAGGTGCTGATCGTCAGGTTTATTATCAGCCGGCCGAAGAATCGGTCAATTTCTGCAAGACTCCCGGCGGCGAAACGATCACAAAGCTGACCGACTCCGCTCTGCTGCTTCGGTATCTTGGTAAAACCGAAGATCAATGGCTGAAGGTGGAGTATTTTGATAAAAACCGGAAGGTACAGGGGTGGGTTCAGAAAACCGTGGTTTCCCGCTGGGATCCGCGAAAGAACAGCCTTGAATACCTGAAGCCGGGAAGTGGCCTGAGAATGTCTGCTTCGGGCATCCCCATCTTCACCTGTGAGCTTTTAGGGTTTGAAAAGGCGGAAGATGGCACTCTTCGAATCATTTTGAAAGAGTAACGCGCAGGGAGCAGAAAAATCCGTTTCTCTGGAATTACGGTTTTTTTTGGCTCCGGAATTTATGTGGTTTGATTGCTGCAAGTCTGGGTAAATTCTATCTATGAAAAGGAAAAAGCTGGTCGGCAGAAGTTTAAGGATATTCTATCTGATGCTTGTGGGCATGGTGCTGGCACATTTGTTTTATGTCTTTTATTTTCGTGCGGTCGGCAGTTTCTTTATGTCCTTCTTTAACGTATTCTCTGTAGCTTTTTATATAGCGCTTTTTGTTGTATTCCTGAATAAAAAGTATCTGGGGGTCTTAATTTTTCTTTTTACAGAGGTGTGTGTCCACTCTTTTTTCGCTACGGTTGCAGTGGGGCTGGACAGCGGGTTTGACATGTTCATCATCTGTGTCGTATTTTCGATCTTCTTTGTAAAAAGCATCACCCAGGCGAGCAGAAAGGTCATCTATACGCTATACGTCTTTGCGTTTGTTACGCTCATCAACATGCGGCTTGCCCCATACTGGTTTGATCTTTCAATGTTTCGGGTTTATCCGGAAGAGCGGCAGATCAGTTTTATCTTTATTTTTAATGCTGTTATGGCCTTTATCATGGTTTTGCTATTCTTAATCCTTTTCCTCGATGACCTGGAGAAGGACAAGAAAATATTGAAGCGGCAAAATGCACGGCTGCTGGAGTTGGCCAGGGTGGATTCGCTGACCGGGCTATTAAACCGGAGAGCCATGAAACAAAGGCTGGAGAATGCTTTCTATTCAAAAAGCAACTACGGCGTGGAATTTGTGGTCGCGATCATGGATGTGGACAATTTCAAACAGATCAATGACAAGTATGGCCATTCCTGTGGTGACCAGGTGATTAAAAGGCTGTCGTCGATCATTCAGCGCAAGGTGAGGGAGACCGACTATGTGTGCCGCTGGGGCGGGGACGAAGTACTGATCCTGTTGAACAAGTCCTCGCTGGAGGGGGCTGTTTCAACCATGAAACGAATTTATTATCAAATTTCCAATACAAAAATAAAATACGAGCAGACCGACCTGAACATCACGGTAACCATAGGGATCTGCTCAAGCAAGGGTTATTATCTGCTTCAGGACATCATCGTGGAAGCAGACAGAAGGTTATACAGCGGAAAACGATTGGGCAAAAACCGTATCGTTTGCACTTCCGAAGAATCGTAAGCGAATACAGGGAGGTTTTGGTTATGAAATTTTGCTGGTGCACAATCACGGTCAGGGACATGGAAGAGTCCATCCGGTTTTATCGGGAGGTTGTCGGGCTCTCCATCCGGCGCAGGGTTTCGGCGTGGCCCAATATTGAAATTGTCTTTATGGGCGACGGCGGAGACGAGGTGGAACTGCTTTATAAACCCGGAGGAAATGATGAAATCATGGGCAACGGGCTGGCAATCGGTTTTGAAACCCCGTCGGTGGAGGACATGATGAAATATGTCCAGTCAAAGGGTGTTGAGATTGAAAGTGGCCCTTTCCAACCCAATCCCTTCGTGAAATTCTTCAATGTACGGGATCCAAACGGACTGCGTGTTGAGTTCATTGAAAGGAAATATCCGAAGACGCTAGAGCCAGAGGCTACATAACCTCTCCCAGTCGCCGGATACCTTCAACAATCACTGCATCGGGGCTATAGGAATAGTTCAGGCGCAGTGTGTTTTCATGCCCTCCATTGGGGAAGAAGGAACCACCGGGCACAAAAGCGACATTGTTCCGAAGGCTTTTTTCAAGGAGTTCGCGGGCATTCATGCCGTCGGGCAGCGTAAGCCATAAAAACAGACCGCCTTGCGGGTGGGACGCCTGAACCTGGTCCGGCAGATACTTTGCAATGGCATCCAGCATAATATCCCTGCGGGAACGATATACCTGCTGCAGCTTGCGGATATGGCCTTCCAGATCAAATTTTTCCAGGATATCATTGATGCACATCTGTGTTGCCATGGCGGTATGTAAATCGGCACCCTGTTTCAGCAGGGCATATTTACGGATAATATCCGCATCTGCGGCTACCCATCCCAAACGGAAGCCGGGACAAAGTATTTTCGAAAAGGTTCCGGTGAAGATGATCTGTCCCTTTTTGTCCATCGACATCAGGGAGGGCAGACGCTCGCCTTCATAGCGTAATTCACCGTAAGGGTTGTCTTCCAGCACCGGGATGTCAAAGCGCCTAATCACATCCATAAAAGCTTTTCTGCGCTCCATCGTCCAGGAATTTCCGGTGGGGTTCTGAAAATCCGGGATGACATAGATCAACCGGATATTGTCTGTTTCCAAAAGAAGCTTCTCCAGACACTCAGGCTTTACACCGTCGCTGTCGGTGGGTATTTCGATGAAACGCGGCATATACGCGCGGAACGCATTAATCGCAGCAAGATAGGTGGGGCTTTCACACAGAACAACCGATCCTTCGTCCAAAAAAAGCCGTCCGGTAAAATCAAGACCCTGCTGAGATCCGCTGGTCACCAGAATTTGTTCGCCACTCAGGCGGGCACTGAATTTTGCTTCCATCCGGCGGGCGATCTTTTCACGCAAGGGAGAATAACCTTCGGTACAGGCATATTGCAAAGCTGCTTCCGGCTTTTCAGACAGGACTGTATTCATGCCCGAGCGGATCACCTCGGACGGGAAAAGTTCGGGTGCAGGCATCCCCCCTGCAAAGGATATCATTTCAGGCCGTTCTGTCAGCTTCAGCAGATCCCTGATCTCAGAAGCCTTCAAATGGCTCATACGGTTTGAAAATTGCATAACGGTTCCTCCTTAAAGAATTGGGGCATAGCCGCCGTATGGGCGGGCGATGGGTTCTGATTCCCGATACAGCGCTTCAAGCGCTCCCATCAGCTTGCGGATTCCTTCAGGGATCCTGCCGGCTGGCGGATAAGTGAAGTTCAGCCGGATGTGATTTCCCTGAGGTTCTTCCAGGCAACATACCCGATCGGGTACGAAAACCACGCCGTTTCTGACGGATTCTTCATAAAAGCGGGTCATCGGGATGGCAGACGGGAGTTTCAGCCAAAAATACAGTCCTCCCTGTGGAACAGCCCATTGCAGCGGAATATTTTCGGGGGCATATTGAGTAATGGCCTGATGCATGATATCCCGCCGTTCCCTGTTCGCAGCCAGAACATGCTGCACATGGCTTTCGTAGTATTTTTTACGGATAAACTCGTCCAGAATATACTGGGCGAGGCTGTTTGTATGCAGATCCGACAACTGCTTGATTCCCGACAGTTTTTGGATCACCTGCGCCGGTGCGTGGAGCCACCCGACGCGCAAGCCCATGAACAAAACCTTTGAAAAGGTACTCAGATAAATGACATATCCATAGTTATCCAATGCCTTCAGAGAGGGCACCGGTTCCCCGTCATACCGCAGCTCCCCGTATGCGTCGTCTTCCACGATGGGTAAATGATAGCGGTATGCAAGACGGAGCAACTCCTGCCGGTTCTGAAGGCTCATGACTGTTCCGGT
>JAEZBW010000108.1 GCA_023426765.1 Bacillota bacterium | reverse complement strand
GTTCCGCACCCAGGCGGCCTTTATGGAAGTGGTGAATCTGCTGGAGGGGCTTGAAAACGCCGGTAAAAGCAGTTTTGCCGAAGCGCTTCGCAAAATGGAATGGAAAGCCGGTCGGGGAATCAGTGTGGTCATCACCGACGGGCTGATGGAAGAAGGTCTGGATGAGAGCCTGAAATATTTAAAATACCGGCGGCAGGAAGTTTTTCTGTGCCATATCCTGTCCAGAGAGGAGCTTGCTCCTGAGATTACGGGCGCATTGGAACTGATCGACAGTGAAACCGGACATAGGATGGAAGTGACTGTTTCAGGTTCCTTAATGAACGCCTATGAGAACAACCTGAAACATTTTCTGACAAACATCAGGGAACAATGCAAAAAGTGGGGCGTCCACTACGCATTGCTCCCCTCCGACATGCCCGTGGACCAAATGGTAAAAAGCGTGATCCTTTGAGCCATTGGGGACAGGTACCTCTGGTCAAATTAAGCCACTGGGGACAGGTACCTTGGTCAAATTAAGCCAAGGGACCTGTCCCCAATGGTCAAATTGAGCCAAGGAACCTGTCCCCATGGTAAAAATGATATAGGATGTGACTGTAATTGATGTTTTTACTGCCCTGGGGGTTGCTTGGCCTGATAGCCATTCCCCTGATTCTTCTGCTATATATTCTTAAGCAAAAGCGGGAAAAGCTGACCGTGTCCAGCCTTGTGTTATGGCAGCAGGTGCTGCGGGACATGCAGGCCCGTACACCCTGGCAGAAGCTGCGTAAAAACCTGCTGATGTTTCTGCAGCTTCTTGCAGCGCTGCTCATTGTTCTGGCATTGGCCGGCCTTGCGCTGCAGCTTTTCAAAGGAGACAGGGAATCTGTCATCCTGGTGATGGATACCTCGTTAAGCATGTCCTCCGCCGATATCCAGCCAACCCGGCTTGAAGCCGCAAAAAAGGATGCCCTGCAGTATGTAAAGGATCTTCCGAAAGACAGCAGGGTTACGGTGGTTACCATCGGACGCGAAGCCGATGTATTGCTTTATGCTTCCGATTCCGCTGATGAAGCTGCAAGGAGTATTCAGGCCATTGAACCGACGAACAGTTATATGGATCCGGTAAAAGCGGAGGAATTACTATTATCATTAAAAAAGCAGGATCAGGATGCAACGATTGTATTGTTTGGAGATAAGCCCATTACGGTCGGCAAAGAAACAATACAGTTCTCAGGCTATGAAAGGCAAAAAGGCAACCTGGCTGTGATACGCTTCAATCACACCCGTTCAAAGGATTTAATATCAGCCATGAGCATCTTGCGCAACCAGGGCGACGCCGATGCCGATGCTTCGGTCAGCCTGTATGGAGATGGTGAGTTTCTGGATTCACAAAGGGTAATGATAAAGGCTAACAATACCCAAACTGTTTGGTGGCAGGGAATACCACCGTCAATTACAGAACTTCATTGTGTGATTGATACCAAGGATAATCTGGACACTGATAATCATGCTTACGACACCGTACTCTCAGACGATCCGGTGAAAGTCTTGCTGGTTACCGGCGGAAACTACTTTCTGGAGAAGATATTCTCCCTGGTTCAGGGGGTTGAGCTAGTAAGAACGCTGCCTGAAGAAGTGACCGAATATAAGGGCTATGACCTGTATGTTCTGGACGGAACCATTCCCGATAACCTTCCCACAGACGGAAATATCGTTGTCTTTGCGCCAAAGCAGAACAGCCTGTTCCCCGTAGGAGACTGGATGGACACACCGGCAGTGCAGCCTGTGGAGCATGCCATATTCAAGTATCTGGATAAGCTCAGCTTTTCCATTGGCCGAACCCGGATTCTGGAGAAGCCCGAATGGGCTGAGACGGTGATGGATTCCAACGGAAACCCGATTATCATGGACGGGCGGCTTCAAAACACCCGCATCTTAATTTTCGGGTTCAATTTATATGAAACAGACTTACCGCTAAAATCCGAATTTCCTGTTTTAATTTCAAATATTCTTAGTGAATACTCCCCGGGAAGCGGCAGCGCCATTTCCGGTGTTCTCACCGGGGATGCCTTGCGCTTCAGCCTTCAGCCCGACACGCAAAGCGCAAAAGTGTTCCTGCCCGGCGGAGAAACGGTAACAGTTGCCCCTCCGATCCCGCCGGAACCATTTTTACATACCGATGCCCCTGGTATTTACCGGTTGGAACAGAAAAAGGCCGACGGAATCGTCAGCACCTCTTTTACGGTGAATCTGCCCGATGAGTGGCAGATGGAGAGAGGTACAACCGGGGCATCCACAGAGGCAGCAGAAGCAGGTGTCAGCATACCGGTTCAGAAGTCTGCTTTTCCGCTGACTATCCCGCTGCTGGCTTTGGCAGCCCTGATTTTATTACTGGAATGGTGGTACTATGCAAATCGGAATTACGTTTGACAACCCATGGGTGATGGCACTGTTTCCGGTGCTGGCCGCCTTTATTCTCATCACCGCTAAAAAACTGCGGCTGGGTTCGGCTTTTAAAAAGCGGGCAATTCCAGCGCTACGCATCTTGCTTATTTTCGTTCTTCTGCTTGCATTGGCTGCACCCGAAATATCATCCAAAGCAAATAAAACCGCCACTATATTCATCGCCGACCTTTCGGACAGTATCCGGGGAAAAAAGAACGAACTGAACGCCTTTGTTTCGGAAGCCGTTTCACACGCTGAAAACCGCGATATTACAGGCTTGATCGCTTTTGCCAATGAATCCAGGGTCATCCGGATGCCGGAGGACAAAGCGGGTTATGGGGAACTGCCCGACAGAATGCAGTCTGATGAGACCAATATCGAAAAAGCATTGCTGCTGGCACGTTCAATCATCCCGGAGGATGCTGCAAAAAGGCTTGTGCTTTTATCCGACGGTAAGGAAACAAAGGGAGATGCGCTGAATGCCGCCAGGCTTTTAAAACGGCTTGGTTATACACTGGACGTGGTTGCATTTGGCTCCGACGAAAAAGCAGAGGTGCAGATTGAGGAGTTCTCAGCGCCGAAACAGGTAAATGCAAAAGAGCGTTTTGATGTTTCGGTGAATATCAGCAGCAATATTCAAACAAAGGCAATCGTACGGCTGTTTGGAAACAGAACGCTGACGGCTGAAAAGGAAGTGGATCTTTATCCCGGGAAAAACCTCTTCACCTTCTCCGACAAGGTGGATGAGGGAGGAATGGTATCCTATACCGCCGAGGTTGTAACTGCCGATGATACGGTGCTGCAAAACAATGCGCTTTCGGCATTTACCGTTATTTCAGACCACCCGAGAATTCTGCTGGTTGAAAGGGGAGCCCGGGGGGAGAACCTTGTAAGATATCTGGAGCAATATGCCCAGGTCACCAGGGCTCAGCCCGATGAGGTTCCAACCTCTTTATCGGGTCTTCTGGCTTATGACGCTTTCATACTGGCCGACATTTCGGCCGAGTGGCTGGCCGCCGATTTTATGAAGCTGCTGGAACAGGCCGTCCAGCATCAGGGAAAGGGACTTTTAACGATAGGCGGGGAAAACAGCTATGCTCCGGGGGGGTATATGGATACTCCACTGGAGACAATCCTACCGGTTGAAATGGATATCCGCCCGAAGGAGGAAAACCCCGATTTGGGGCTGCTGCTCGTGATCGATAAATCCGGCAGTATGACTGGAGGAAATTATGGCATCACAAAACTTGAACTGGCAAAGGAAGCAGCCATCCGTGCTGCCGAGGTGCTGGAAGAAAAGGATCAGCTGGGTGTCATCGCCTTTGATGATGCCATACAATGGGTGATCCGTACCGAGCCGCTGATCAATCTAAAGGAAGCCACCGATTTAATCGGCACTATCCGGCCCGGCGGCGGGACGCAGATACTCCATCCCCTTGAGGAAGCCTGGCAGAACCTGAGAACCAAGGATACCAAACTGAAGCATATCATTCTGTTAACTGATGGTCAGGCCGAGCAATACGGGTACGAACGCATCATCGAAGGGGTTCGTGAAGACGGGATTACATTGTCAACGGTTGCTGTCGGTGAAGGCGCTGATACGCTGCTTCTGAAAGCACTGGCTTATGGCGGGCAGGGAAGATACTATTACACGGATGAATTCTCCGACATTCCAAGTATATTTGCGAAGGAAGCCTTTCTGGCCGGGCAGAAATATCTGCAGAACAGACAGTTTTATCCCGAACTGATCACTTCCATGGGGCTGTTAAAAGGAATTGAGGCGGTGCCTCCATTGGATGGATATGTTGCGACCAGAGTAAAGCCTGCCGCACGGACGGTGTTCAGAAGCGATATTCAGGATCCGGTGCTGGCAGTTTGGCAATACGGCCTTGGCAGAACGGCTGCATGGACATCGGATATTCAGGGAATATGGACCTCTCAGTGGTCCATGTGGCAGGATGCACCGGTATTCTGGGGAAACCTGGCCGGCTGGCTGGTCCAGAAAAATCTGAATACCGACTATACCGTTGAAACCAGGGTAGAGGATGGTAAGGGCGTGGTTACGGTGCAGGCCGAGACCGACAGGTTCCTGTATGAGGCGTCTATTACCGGAACCGTTGTATCTCCGGACGGCAGCAAGGAAACCATCCAGCTGGACGCAGTCAGGCCTGGCATGTTTGAAGGAACGATTGACGAAACCAACCCCGGAGCATACGTGGTTCATCTTGAGGTACCCGGTGAAAACGGAGTGGAAAATGTCAGCGCCGGAGTGGTTATGCCCTATTCCGACGAATACAGGGTGCTGGATGAAAACGCGGCGTCTTTTCTGGAAAAGCTGGCTCAGGCGGGTGGTGGCAGACTGGTTACCGACCCAGAAGAGGTTTTCAGGGGAGATGTACAAAACACCGGCACCAGACGGGATTTAACCCATGCCCTGATCCTGACGGCACTGATTCTGCTGCTTATAGATATCGCACTCCGCAAGCTTCAAATCCCGCTTGAACCCATAATTTTATTCGTAAAGGAAAAAATGATCGCTCCCATTGTGACAGTTTTAAAGAACCTTCAGAAACGAAGGAAGGTTGTTGCAGCTACGACTGCAGTGTCACCCAATGATGGGGCTGAACAAGAGAAGCAGCCTGTAACTGATAAACCCGCCATATCAAAACAACAAAGTACCGCTAAAACGAAAAAAAGCAAACAGGAGAAGCTATCGGGCGAAAAGAAAGAACCGGAAAACAACAGTAAGGATCATGTCAATGCGTTATTGAACAGAAGAAAGCAGTGGAAATAGAAAGATACGAAGGCGAGGTTTATTTTAAGTCAACGATGATCAATTGGGCTAAGTCAACGATGATCAATAGGGGTAAGTCAACGGTGGTCTATCGGGTTAAGTTAATGGTGGTCTATTAGAGACAGTTCTATTTGACATAACTTATGCGCCAAATAGAACCGTCCCAGTGACTCACAGTGACTCAACGAGGAACAGCCCGGGTGATGCGCAGGCCTTCCATTGCGTCTTTATCCTTATTGATGGATTCGATGACCGTATACATCAGGGCGCCATTCACTTTGGACAGACCAAACAACCGGTCAAAATGCGTAATTTTATCTTCAATATCATACAGGTCAATATTGATCGGGCCATTTCCCAAATCCACGCTTTCACCGGCGCTTCTTTTGCCCTTCATATTATACATGAAATCATCCACATTGCCTTCTTCATCAAAGACCATTTTCGCGAGCGCTTTTGAGTTGACATAAACTTGTGTGAACATACCAAGACCGGCACCGGAGAAAGATGCATCCATGCCTGTTTTTTCACCATTGCTGTCCTTGTATTTAACAGCGTCCCATTCAGCATTATACCATGCTTCAAATTCCTTTGTTTCGCCGCGCTCAACTTGTGTAATCTTCATATGCTCGGTGTCCACACCATCGATTTTTTCGGTGCCAAGGCTAACCCATTGGAAACTCCATGAAGTTGCTTCCTTACCCTCCGGTTTTGTGTTATAAACAAACCCAAATTCCTTGAACGTGTCTAAAACGTCCTTGTGGGATTCCAACGGCAGAAATTTCTGCATGAACGGATTGTTCTTGTCAACTTTATCTTCCCCGGCCTTTGATTCCTCCGGTTCGTCTTTCGGTTTGTTTGCGGTCACATCTTCGGCATCATCTTTATTACTTTGGGTGCTGACAGGGTCTTTTTTCGGGGCGGCGTTGTTGTTTTTCTTTGCCTTGCCGCATCCGGCAAACATCACGAGCACCATCGCGAGCATTAAAATAACCGACAATACTTTTTTCATCATGAACCCTCTTCTTTCATCAGAATTTAACCAAGTCCACCAGTAATTGTTTTTCCAACAGGTAACCATATTGTAACATATAGCCATATATCCTTCAACAGAATTATACAGTTGAAAAAAGCTGTCCTAAAGGACAGCTTCAAGTTCGTCGAGGGTTTTGCCAAAGACATCCAGAGCGTCCTGCACTGGCTGTGGCGTGGTCAGGTCAACTCCGGCCTTTTTCAGCAGCTCAATCGGATAATCGGAAGAACCGCTTTTCAGGAAGTTCAAATACCTCTCCACAGCCGGCTCACCTTCCCGCAGTATCTGCGAAGTGAGGGAAACCGCAGAGGAAAAACCGGTAGCATACTTGTAAACATAGAAACTGGTATAAAAATGAGGAATCCTTGACCATTCCATGGCAATCAGATCATCCACCATGACCTCTGCACCGAAGAACGTATCATTCAGCCCTTTATACAGGGAACAAAGCTCACTGGTCGTGATCGACTCACCCTTCTCGGCCTTGCCATGAACCATTTTCTCGAACTCTGCAAACATGACCTGGCGGAATATGGTACCCCGGAATTCCTCCAGGTAATGATTCAGCAGGTATGCACGCTCTTCCTTCTTTTGTGTGGTTTCAAGCAGGTGATGCATCAACAGCGACTCATTGACGGTAGAAGCCACCTCGGCGACAAATATTTTATATCCCGAATATACATACGGCTGTGTCCTGTTTGTATAGAAAGTATGCATGGCATGACCCATCTCATGGGCCAGAGTGAAAACATCGTTGATCGTGCCCTGGTAATTCAGCAGCACATAGGGATGTGTAGCATAAGCTCCCCAGGAGTATGCGCCGCTGGTTTTCCCTTCGTTCTCATATACGTCAACCCAGGCCGAGTCAAGCCCTGCGGACAAATCATCAATGTATTGGCTTCCAAGCGGCTTTAAACCTTCCTTTACCATATCGACGGCCTGTGAATAGGGGATATGCTTGTCGATATCACTGACTATGGGACAATACAGGTCATACATCCGTAAATCGTCCAGCTTCAGGCCCTTTTTTCGAAGCTTCAGATACCGCTGCAGCAGAGGAAGGTTTTTATGAATGGTATCGATCAGACTGTCATACACCTGAACGGGAACATTGTCCTGATCCAGGGACGATTCCAGGCTGGAGGGATAGTTTCTGACAATCGAATAGAAACGGTTCTTTTTGATATTGCCCGAAAGGGTTGCGCCAAGTGTGTTTTTCATTTTTGAATAAGTGTTGTACATGGCTTCGTAGGCCTGTTTGCGAACGTTCCTGTCGGCGCTTTCAAGAAAACGGATATACCTGCCTTTGGTCAGCTCCACATCCTGCCCCTGTTCATCTTTGATAAAGGGGAACTTGATGTCGGCGTTGTTAAACATGGTAAAGGTGTCCCTCGGGCTGCGGGCCATCTCCGACGAAAGGGCCATGATTTCCTCTTCCCGCGCTGAAAGGATATGCTTTTTCTGACGCAAAAGCTCATCCAGGAAAAACCTGTACACGGCCAGATTATTATTTTCCTCCTGGAATTTCATCAGTTGTCCATCAGGAAGTCCTATGATTTCCGGAGTGATAAAGGACAGTTTTGCCCCAACCTCCGTGCTCAGTGAAAAAGCTGTTTCGGTGAGATCCTGATACAGGGAGTCATTATTGTTTTCATCCCTGCGCATACGGGCATAAACAAGCACCTTGTCATGGATACACATCAGTTCATCCTGCAGCTTCAGGCATTGAAACAGCTTTTCAGAGCTTTCACCGAGGGTGCCCTTCATGGGCATGAGTGCTGAAAGTAGTTCCTTAACTCTGTCTACGTCCTTTTTCCAGGCTTCATTGGACTCGTAAATGTCCTCCAGGCGCCATTGATATTCCGGATCCAGTTCGCTTCTTTTCGGAAGCGTCTGCTGATTTGCCATTCGAAAACCCTCCTTTATACAACCGTGTGGTTATAATTGTTGCGGTAAAAAACCTTTGGAATGTTTCATCCAGATTTTATGTTATGGCATTAGTATACCTGATTTTTGAAAAAAATCATAATCAATCACCGCCAGTCCTGTAAAATTCCCCCGGTTGTTACAGGTCAGAGGTTTAAAATTTATTCACTCTTTTTGGACATGACATACTATTGTCATGTTTTAAGTGTTATGATTTATATAGTGGCTGATATACCGCACTCAAACATAAAGACAGTTTATGAGGACGGGTTTTAACCAGGAAGGAGATACCTATGCACGAAGAAATTATCGCAAGAGCGGGAGAAATTATTGGAAAAAATACCGGAGAGGCATCTTATTGCGTCCTTTCTCTGATCGATCTGGACGGGTATCCGACAGCATCCACCATATCCGCGTCGAAAGCCGATGGCATCCAATGGGTTACCTTTTGCACCGGGTTGGGCGGTACGCGAACCAATAGGATTGATCGGTGCAACCGGGCCAGTGTTTGCTTCAATGGTCCGGACTACAATATCACTCTGGTTGGAACGATGGAGGTTGTCACAGATCCGGAAGTGAAGAAAGAAATGTGGTACGGCGGGTTGGCCAGCCACTTCAGCGGACCTGAAGATCCGAACTATTGCGTACTACGTTTCAACACGCAGCGGTACAACCTGCTGGTAGACTGGAAAGAAGCCAGAGGATCGCTGTAGAAGGGTTTAAGAGGTGATGAAATATGATGGATACATACTGTGGGCTTCATTGTGCAACCTGCTCCTGGAAGGAATCCTGCGGTTGCGGCGGATGTGTTGAAACGAAAGGCCACCCATTTCATGGTGAGTGCCCTATAGCCATATGTTGCACAGGCAAAGGGTATGCCCATTGCGGTGAATGTGAAATCATTCCCTGTTTAAAACTGTTTGCCTATTCTTACCTTGATCCTGAACATGGAGACAAGCCTCAGGGAAGCAGAATACAGGTGTGCAGAAAACATGCAGCCGAAAACGGCAGACAGAAATGGGACAAGGTACTGTTAACCTCAGCCGGCTGGTCTGGTATGAATGGTGATGTGCATGCAAATATTCAGCAAAGGTTCCTGACGATGCTTGGGAAACCTGTTGATGAAGCAAAGGTTCTTTTTATTTCCACCGCTGCAACCTTCGATGAAGCGATTCGGATGGTGGATAAATGCAGAGAAGAGCTGCTGCACTCAGGTATCCGTCCGGAAAATATCATTGTATATAATATAGGAGACCCATTAACCGTTGCAGAAGCATTAACTTATGATTGTATCTATTTCACGGGAGGGGATACCCGCTATTTACTCCAACGCATCAAGGAAACGGATTTTAGTCGCATTATCAAAGCGATGGTTTATTCAAACAAGGTATATGTGGGTGTTAGTGCGGGAAGCTTGATAGCGACCCCAAACATAGCAAATCCGTATGATGAAGAAACATCTGCCCTGGCGCTCCTCAATGCATACATATCCGTCCATACTCCAAAAGGTACAATTACCGGAGCCGATTTACCGCTGCCGCATGTTTCGCTCAGTGATGACCAGGCGCTAGCAGTAAAATGGGACGGCTATGAAGTTGTTGAGTAAAAACAAAAGACGACAGTTATTCTATACCATAAAAGTAAAAGGGAACCGGTTTTTCGTGCTATAAAAACAGAAGTAACAGTTTTTCCATACCATAAAAACTGAAGGGGCAGTTTTTCCATGTCATAATAACAGAAGGGGATGGCTCTACTGTGGCGACACAAAAGACCCACCTCTTTTTTTATGCCTGATATAAACATAATGCGTAGTTATCCACATATAATAGAAGAATGGATTGGAATTTACGCAAGCATGTTTACTGAGCATTCTGAACAATTGTGAGTTTGGAGGAATGATTGTGCCAAAAGGAAATGTAAGACATATGTTTCCGGGGGGAAATACGTCACGGGGTTTTTTCAGCTATTATGATTATGTCCTTCCGCAGGAGAAAGCAAAAAGAATCTTTATTTTGAAGGGCGGGCCCGGGGTTGGAAAATCCACATTCATGCGCAAAATCGCCGAAGGAATGTGTGAAAAAGGCTTCAACGTGGAATACATGCATTGCTCCAGCGACCCCAACAGCCTGGATGGCGTAGTGTTTCCCGATATTCAAATCGCCCTGATCGATGGAACCGCACCACATATTGTAGATCCCAAAAACCCCGGAGCGGTGGATGAAATCATCAACCTGGGGCAGTTCTGGCGGGAAGAGGGAATTGCCGCAAACAAGGATCAAATCCTCCGCATAAATCAGGAGATTGGCAGGTATTTTGCAAGGGCTTACCGGTATATCCAGGCGGCTTACAGCATTTACAGGGATAATGAAGCGATCTGTGATCAGGCCATGGATCACGGAAAAGCGAATGTCCTGATTGCCGATACGGTTGAAAAACTGTTTGAAGGTATTGAGGTTTCAGAAATTGTGGGGAAACAACGACATCTTTTTGCGTCGGCTATTACACCTGATGGGCTTGTGAACTTCTTACCGTCGTTACTGACCACCGCTGAGGTGATCGCTGTGGATGGAAAGCCTGGAACAGGAACCGAACGACTGCTTGAGAGGGTAAGAATGGCTGCAGTTGACAGGGGGATATATACTGAGTCGTATTATTGCGCATTAAACCCGCAAAAGCTGGAGCACCTGATCATCCCGGAACTGGACGTATCCATTACCACCCGAAATTCCAGCCATAACAGTGAACAAAAACCCACCGGAGAAATCAACTTCAATGAATTCCTCGATACAGCGGTACTGGAGAAATACCAACTGGAAATCAGCTTTAACCAGGAAGAATACAACAAGCTGATGGACAGGGCCATTAAAACCATTCAAAACGCTAAAAGGCTTCATGATGATTTGGAAAGTTACTATATTCCCAACATGAACTTCGGTGAAGTACAAAAATGCCAGGAAACCCTGCTCGGAAGGCTGCTTCAATAGAACTGCAAAGGAACGTTCACCACCTGGTAAACGCCGGGAAAGTATGACGGCCTTTTCCTTGGCATAACCGGTTTCATATCAACGGAATACCATTTTAAGTACAACATTAACCAAATTCTGAATAGCCCTCTGCCAGGGCTTTTTTCTTATCATAAATACTGCCTCCATGTTGAGCAGGCGATTTTCGCTTGCCAGAGTATGCAGTCCGGCCGTGTTATGATATAATAACGGAAGAAAATACAATATATTGGAAGCCTGGTGATTGTTTTGACAAATTACGGATTTGTGCGTGTCGGTTCAGCCGTTCCTGAAATGAAGGTTGCCGATTGCGTCTTTAATACCGAAAAAATTCTGGAGCTGATGGGAAAAGCGGCACAACAGAATGTGTATGTCACTGTTTTTCCGGAACTGTGCATCACCGGATACACCTGCGGTGATCTTTTCGGGCAGCCCCTGCTGCAGAATGCTGCCCTGGATGCACTGAAAAAGCTGATGCAGGCATCCTCGGAATGGAGTAATGTTTTCATACTGGGTATTCCTCTGATGATTGATCAGCAGCTTTACAACTGTGCAGCTGTATTACAGCAGGGCCATATTCTGGGGATTGTTCCGAAAAGGTATATTCCGAATTACAACGAATTCTACGAAAAAAGATGGTTCCGCGAAGGCAGGGATCTGAACACCGATTCCGTCATGTTGTTTGGTGAGTATATTCCCTGCGGAATTGATTTGGTCTTTCAGGATACAAACAGCCCGGAAATCGGTTTTGCCTTAGAACTGTGTGAAGATATGTGGATGGCCGTCCCGCCGTCAAGCTTTCATGCTTTAAACGGTGCGGTGATTCTATGCAATCTTTCGGCCAGCAATGAAATCATCGGCAAGCATGAGTATCGTGAAACCCTTGTTAAAAGCCAATCTGGAAGGTGCATTGCCGGATATGTCTATACCTCTGCGGGGGTGGGGGAATCCACAACAGACCTTGTCTTCGGAGGTCATGGCATCATAGCGGAGTACGGCTCGATTCTCGGTCAAACCGAGCGTTTCCGAAAGGATTCACAACTGGTAACAGCAGATATTGATGTAAGCAAGCTTATTCACGACAGAGCAAATTCCACATCGTTCACCCAAACAGATCTGCCGCGTAAAAGCAGGAAAATACAGCTTCAGGAAGTTACCTTCCAACCCGACAGGTTGAACCGAATGATTGAGAAGCACCCATTTGTGCCCTCGAACCCGGCCATACGGGATGAACGGTGCCGGGAGATCTTCACCATTCAAACCTCCGGCCTTGCCAAACGATATCTTCATACGAACCTTCAGAAGGCGGTGCTGGGTATTTCCGGAGGGCTTGATTCCACGCTGGCCCTGCTTGTTACCGTCCAAACCTTTGACAAACTGAATATACCCAGAAAGAACATTATCGCCATTACAATGCCCGGCTTTGGAACGACCGATCAAACCTATACCAATGCGATGGATCTGATGAAATCCATGGGGGTTGAAATCCGGGAGATCAATATAAAGGATGCCTGTCTGCAGCATTTTAAAGACATCGGCCACGATGCCGCCATTCATGATGTCACTTATGAGAATGTACAGGCAAGGGAACGCACGCAAATACTGATGGATATCGCCAACAAAGAGGGCGGCCTGGTTATCGGAACCGGTGATCTGTCCGAGCTGGCGTTGGGTTGGTGTACCTATAACGGGGATCATATGTCCATGTACTCGGTCAATTGCAGCATTCCGAAAACACTGGTGAAATTCCTGGTCAAGTGGGTAGCAGAAAACATTTCACAAAAGGAGACATCGGACATATTGTATCGTGTCATTGATACGCCTATTTCTCCCGAATTACTTCCTCCGACCGGCAAGGGTGAGATCGTTCAGAAGACCGAGGATATTATCGGCCCATATGAGCTGCATGACTTTTTCCTGTATCATATGATCCGGTACGGAGCAGAGCCGCAGAAAATTAAGTACCTGGCACAGCATGCTTTCGGGGAAAAATATGATGCTGAAACAATACTGAAGTGGCTGAAGGTATTTTATCGCAGGTTCTTTTCGCAGCAATTCAAGCGTTCCTGCCTGCCTGACGGCCCGAAGGTGGGAACCATCAGCCTTTCTCCGCGGGGAGACTGGCGCATGCCCAGTGATGCCAGCGCAAAGGTTTGGCTGGACGAACTGGAATAGGGTAAAGGCTAAACGAAAACCGAAAGGATTCCCGGGACTGATACGGGGATCTTTTCTTTATTTGATGGATATATTCCGACTTGGATCCTGCACATTCTTTCTACATCTCGTGATATAGCAAAAAACGAACTGACTGCGTTACCAGCAAAACCTGTGGCATATCTCTAATGCTATAAAGCCTGAGTGCGTACGATGAAAAAATTTTGGAAAAGGGGATTGACTAAATAGTACTATATAGTATAATACGATATAGGGAGGTGAGGAATTGTTATCAAATACAAATGGCGGCTTTTTGATCTCTCAAATTAAACAAGTCAGCGGCAGGATATTTGAAAGGCTGCTTTCCAATGCCGGCGTCGATGCTTTCAACGGAGCGCAGGGGAGGATATTGTACGTTTTATGGCAGCAGGACAACATTCCCATCATCGAGCTTTCAAAGAAGACCGGGCTCGCCAAGACAACATTAACCAGCATGTTGGACCGCATGGAAGATGCCGGATTGATCTCTCGTGTTTTCGATAAGGCCGATCGGAGGCAAATTCGTATTCAGCTTACCGAACAGGCGCACTCACTGAGCGGGGAGTATGACAAGGTATCTCAGATGATGAGCCAAATCTATTATGACGGTTTTTCCGATGATGAGATCCTTGCCTTTGAAGAAAACCTGCAGCGTATTCTAAAAAATCTATATGAAAGTGAGAATCGAATATGACTGAGCAAATGAAACAGGAAATAAACGCGTTGGTGGAAAACGCAAAAACAGTTTACGTCTCATCAGTGGATGAGAATGGGTATCCAAACACGAAGGCAATGCTCTCGTTACAGAGGGATGGCCTGGGCACACACTATTTTTCAACCAATCTTTCTTCGAAGCGGGCAGCCCAGTTTCAGGCAAATCCCAAAGCCTGCATCTATTACTGCCATGAACCATCCTTTCATGGATTAATGCTGATTGGCACCATGGAGGTATGCACCGATCCCTATCATAAAGAACTGCTGTGGCGAGAGGGCTTTGAAAGGTATTACCCCAAAGGTGTTACCGATGATGATTATTGTGTTTACAAATTTACTGCTGAAAAAGGCAGATTCTATCCGGGATCCTTGCAAACCTTTGAGATTAATGAGCTGGCTTGAATAAGACATCTGAACGGAATAACGAAAGGAAATGAGTTATGAAATGCTTCAGGACAATAACATCAGGGCAAGAATTCTTATACATAATATCGGCATTGTTTTACCGGCCATATGCCATTATAC
>JAEZBW010000373.1 GCA_023426765.1 Bacillota bacterium | reverse complement strand
GGGCTATACAGGTAGGCGCATTGGGGTTGGCCAACAGAATTCCTTTCATCCCTTCCTGAAAGTTATCGGGATCAAAGGTGAAATCTTCATTCATCGGTGCCGTTACATACCGCACACCGAAAAGATCGGCATACACCGGATAAAAGGTGTAGGTGATTTCCGGGAACGTAATGAGATCCTCCGGTCCGAAGAAAGCCGGGAAGCAAAAGGCCAGCACTTCATCAGAGCCGTTCCCCACAAATACCTCGTTGGGCTTTACATGATAATACCCTGCAAGAGCCTCTTTCAGCACGGTGGCATGGGGATCGGGGTATAACCTGACATCAGCGCAGGTTTCGGCCCGAATCGCTTCCAAAACCTTCGGTGACGGCGGGTAGGGGTTTTCATTGGTGTTCAGCTTGATGTACTGTTTATCCTGAGGCTGTTCCCCAGGGACATAGGGCTCTATTTTTCGGATTTTTTCACTCCAGAATTTCATACCTGTTCCTCCCCGAAACGGATACGGATTGAATTGGCGTGGGCGTCCAGGCCCTCTGCTTCGGCAAACCGCACGGCGTCCTTCCATATGCTTTGCAGCGCACTCCTGGAATAGGATATGACGCTGGACTTTTTCACGAAATCACTCACCCCCAGCGGAGATGAGAACCTTGCCGTGCCATTGGTCGGAAGAATGTGATTCGGCCCGGCCAGATAGTCTCCGAGAGGCTCCGGAGCATATTCACCCAGGAAAATGGCCCCTGCATTTCGGATGCTGCCTAAAAGCTCCAGCGGGTTCTTCACGTACAGCTCCAGATGTTCCGGTGCAATCCGGTTGGAAATTTCCGCTGCCTGCGCAAGAGATTCCACCAGCACTGCAGCACCGTAATTTTTGATTGATTCCATCACAAAGCTCTGTCTGGGGAGCTTCCCGGTCTGTTTATCCATTTCAGTGATGACCTGATCAATCAGTTCTCTTGAAGTGGAGAGTAATACTGAAGAGGCTACTGAATCGTGCTCCGCCTGGGACAATAAATCTGCCGCAACATAGTCCGGTCTGGCGTACTCATCGGCGATGATCAATATTTCACTGGGCCCTGCGATCATGTCAATGCCGCAAAGACCATATACCATTCTCTTTGCCGTGGCAACATAGATGTTACCGGGACCTGTAATTTTATCGACCTTCGGAACCGTTTCAGTGCCATAGGCCATGGACGCCACAGCCTGTGCACCGCCGATTGCAAACACCCTGTCCACGCCGGCGATGGCTGCGCAGGCCAGCGTCACCGGGTTCGGCAGCCCATTCTTTCCCGGCGGGGTGCACAGAATGATTTCACCCACCCCGGCAACCTTTGCAGGGATAACGTTCATCAAAACGGAGGATGGCAGCGGAGCCGTTCCGCCAGGGACATAAACCCCTACCCGTTCGAGCGGTGTAACCTTCTGTCCCAGCAGAATGCCATCGCCATCAGTGGTGAACCAGGAGTTCTCCTTTTGCTTTTCATGAAAGGAACGGATATTTTCACCGGCCTTACGGATGGATGACAGCAGTTCTGGTTCCAGGGTGTTCAAGGCGTTCTGAAGCTCAGCCTTTTCTACTTCCGGGCTTTTAATTTCCACCCTGTCGAACTTTTGCGTGAAGCGAAGAACCGCTTTATCCCCCTCCGACCGGACTTCCTGAAGGATATTCCTTACTGCCTCCGTAACATCCTGACGCTGTTCACTGTTTCTTGATTTTAATCGGGTTAATAATTGGTTGATATCATCCTGTGATGATGAATACAGATTCATAATGATCCCTGCTTTTCATTTCATATTGAGCGGTGCCGGCCATACCGATAAGGTTTAGCCTTTTCACCTGATTATACCATGAACTGTTTATTGAATACCATGTTCTCTGCATGGTTGATGTCTCTACTAACCTGTTTCAGTTCTGCGTCCTTGCTTCAAGCTGTTTGCGAAAGCTTTCAATCAGGTAATTGATCCGTTCACTTTCCATCTTCATGCTGACCCGGTTCACGATCATCCTGGCACTGATCTCCGCGATGGAATCCAACACCACCAGTCCGTTTTCCTTCAATGTTTTGCCCGTTTCCACCACATCCACAATCACTTCGGACAGCCCAACCAGAGGCGCCAGCTCCACCGAGCCGTTCAGTCGGATGATTTCAACCGACTCACGGCGTTTATGCCGGAAGTACTCCTTGGCGATTTCCGGATACTTTGTCGCCACCCTGGTAATGGTGAGGCTGTCCATTTTGCCTTCCAGCTCTTTGGGCCCTGCCACGCACATTTTACAGGAAGCAAAACCAAGATTCAATACTTCATAAAGGTCGCGGCCTTCCTCGAGCAGCGTGTCCTTTCCGACAATTCCGATATCGGCTGCGCCATACTCAACATAAGTTGGAACATCGGCCGGCTTTGCCAGAAAGAAACGGATTCTGTTCTTCTCATCGGCCAGAATCAGTTTTCGGGTGTTTTCCTTCAGACCGGAGCAGTCAATCCCCGCTCCTTCCAGTAAATCTATGGTCAATTCGGTCAATCGTCCCTTTGACAGGGCTATGGTCAAATACCGCATTTCTCTCCCGCCTTTCCGGCCAGACATGATCCATTTGCATGTAAAAATTTCACCTGGCAACCGTGTCACAGTATATGAAAGCGAAGCTGTCATCCTGAGTGTAAGATAAAATCTGTCATTGGGGGGTGTTTTTCCTTTTGAAAGATCCTTCTCCGACGCTCAGAATGACAATTGCTTCGCTTATGGGGGGCATTATCATAACGAAAGCGATTGCTTATCATCGTATCACACCGATATAACAATGGTTCATAACAGCGCAGCCGTTCGCCCTAAATATCTTCCTGATGAATACGAGTATCACTCTCGACAAAAATGACTCTGTTCATGCCTCGTGCTTTTGCGTATGTCCCGGCATTTTCAGCTTCCATGCCCGATATGTCCAGCTCTGCGGTCAAACCCTTCTCCCGGAGTTCGTTGAAGATGGCGTATGCCCTCTTCCGTCCCGCCGCCCCGTACAGAATGAGCGTTCCTTCGGTGCGTGATTCCGGAAGCTTTTTCTGACGCTCCAGTGCCATAAGGATCATATTCACTCCCAGCGAAAACCCGGTTGCAGGGCAATCCCGTCCGAACCTTTGCAGCAGATTGTCATACCGTCCGCCGCTGAGCACCGGGAAACCAACGCCATATGTAAAACCTCTGAACACGATTCCGGTATAATAGTTCATGCTTTGAACCATGCCCAGATCCAGGGATACATATCGATCCAAACCCCAGTCCCCCAGAATTTCCAGCACTTTCTTCAGGTATTCCAGCGCCTGAAGGGCTTTGCCGCTGACATTCTTTTTCTCCAGATCCTCAATCAGCTCCCGGGAACCAAAATACCGGGGCAGGTTTAAAATCAGTTCCTTCAGATCCGAAGGAATCGCATGACGGTTCACCAGGTGCTCAACGCCGACAAAATCCTTCGTATCGATTAACTCCCGAATCTCTTCGGCTTCCAGTGGTGTCAGGCCCGATTGTTCCATCAGCCCTCTGAAGAAATCAACCTGCCCGATATCGATTTGAAAGTCTTCAATCCCGGCCAGCTGCAGGGCTTTTACTGCCAGCGCGATCAGCTCGGCATCGGCTTCGGGGCTTTTAATGCCCAATATCTCCACCCCGGCCTGGGTATACTCCTTTTGCTTCCCCCCGCCCAACTCGTTATAAGAAAATGTGTTTCCCACATAGCAGCATTTCACCGGCCAAAGGTTTTCCTTCAGCTTTGTGGCGGCAATTCTTGCGATGGGAATGGTCATATCGGGCCTGAGGACGAGCAGACGCCCCTGCTGATCGGTAAACTTGAACATTCCTTCCTGGGGGATAAGGCTTTGATCCCCTGAAAAAACATCGTAAAATTCAACCGACGGTGTTTCAATTTCCCTGTACCCGCTGTTCAGAAACAATTTCCGCAGCTGGTTTTCCAGGTTTCTTTTCACATGGCAGCACTCGAATAAAATATCCTGCATCCCTTCGGGGGTGTAAATATTCCACTTTTTCATTGCTTCACTCCAATATTGCTTTACTTCGTTAAAGCAGCATTGTAATAATGTGTTCATTATAACGGGTGCCCACTCTCCTGTCAAGAAAATTTTTTATCCGCGGGCACAGAGAACTCTCAGAAGCTCGGAACATGTTGTGTGCATTTATTGTTTCATAAACATTTCCGATATATATGTTGGCATACATTCTTTCGTGGAGGTTTCATTTTATGCATGACACATATAACGTTAAAAGGGTTCATAAAGTAAATATTGCGATGACCATTCTTGTGATGATCCTGCTGATAGCGAAATCCTTTCTGGGAAACGGTCTGCAGGATGGAATAGAGACAGCAATACAATGTCTGGTGGTCTTTGTCTTAATCATGATCAACTATTTCCTGCCTTATAACAAATACGTCAAGGGGCTTCTCTTTGCTTTGATACCCAGCCTTGTGATGATGGCGCTGTTTTTGCTGGACGGTTATGAGCTGAACAAGCATTATATCATTATGACTTCTTTAGTCATGGCTGCTCTTTACTTTAAAAAGGAATTATTGATTATTTTTACGTCTGTGATTGATGTGCTTATTATCGCCGTTTATATCCTGAAGCCGGGAAATCTTGTGGGCCCCGGCGATATGATTACAAGCTTTGTCTCCATATTAATCATTTTTAATGGTGCATCCGCTCTGCTCTATTTCTTAACCACCTGGAGCCGCAACCTTGTGAATGAATCCAGGCAGAAGGAAGCCGAAGCCCAGGAAATGCTGGCCAGGCTGAACACCACTTTTGAAAACATCGAAGAAGGTACGAATATTCTGGATACAACCATCCATCAATTCAATACCAATATCTACGATATGAGCGAAGCGAGCAAAAGCATCACCGCTTCCATGCAGGAAATGGCCAAAGCCATTCAGGAGGAAGCTTCAAGCGTTTATCAGGTGAATCAATCCATGGCTGAAACCATTCATGTTGTCCATGATACCGAGAAAAACTCCAGAGAAATCGCCGCAAATTCCGGTGAGATGATTCAAAAGGTGGAAACGGGCTGGGATAAAGTAAAGCTTCTGAACCACCAAATCAACATCGTGACGGATGCCATCGGGACGGGGGCCGATACCGTAACCAGGCTGAAGGACAATATGGAGCAAATCAACGATCTGTTGGGGGATATTACGCATATTGCCAAGCAGACCAATTTGCTGGCGGTGAATGCTTCCATTGAATCGGCCCGTGCCGGAGAACATGGAAAAGGGTTCGCCGTAGTGGCCGAAGAGGTAAGAAGGCTGGCAGAGCAAAGCTCCGCGATTGTAAGCCATATCTCCACGATCACATCTGAAATGTTCAACATGTCCAATGAAGCCTATGTAAAGGTAAAACAGGGTGATACCGCCGCCATTGAAGGAAGAAAGGCGGCAGATGAGATTTCTGTTTATTTTGACGAGATAAAGCATGTTTTTGAAAGTACCAACGCTGCCATTCAGGTGGGTCTGCAAATGAACAGCAGAATGACCGAAGAGATGGAAAACGTGCAGCGTCAGATCGAAGGTGTTGCAAGCATTTCTGAAGAAAATTCGGCGGCTACGCAGGAAGTGCTGGCGACAATAGAAAACGAAAATGCCCATATGACAGAACTTGGCTCATCCGTGCAGGAAATACAGAAGCTCAGCGGTAACCTCCGTAACCTGCTGACGTCACGATAACCACATCGCATATACCTTTCCATAAGCACCTGCACCAATAGTTCAAGTGTTTAAAGCACTAATAGAGGGAGTGTTCGTCGGTTAAAGCCTGCGATACACTCCCTGTTTGCATTGCAAGTCGTTACTGTTCACACCGAAACAGGTACCGCGGATGGTTTTCAGGTACTACCCGTGAACAGTACTTGCAATTCGTTCATAACTGTCTCTGTCAATTTCGAGTCGCCTATGAATAACAACCTTCGGGCGGAAACGATTCTTCCATGTCTGCATAACCCCGGACGCTGTCGGAAACAATGAAGATGTAAGTCTGCAGGAGGTTGTTCCATGTCGAAAAGGGTTCCGAAAACAATTCTGCGCAAGCTGAAACATGCGGAAAAACCATCTGATGAGCCTCTCGGGAAGGATGGGCTTTCACTTCACGCTGCGTCGGATCCGGTTCCCGTATCGGTCATCGAGGTGCAGAAAGTTCTTCAGGAAACCTTTCATAACAGCAGCGATTTGGCATTCCGGGAGATTGGTTCGGCAAACGAGAGATTTTTACTGGTTTATCTTGAAGGATTATCCGATAAGGAGCGGATGAATGAGGATATCCTGAAACCGCTGATGCAGCATAGCAGGGAGTTTCCCGAAGAAACGCATCCAGCCGGTCCGATGATGAACTGGCTGAAAGAATCGATCCTTCATCACAATAATGTAAGCAATGTGCAGGATCTGTCCAAATCCATCGATGCAATCCTTTCAGGAGACATTATGATATTCATGGACGGATCGGAGATCGCACTTTCGGTACAGTCCCGGAAATGGGAAAAGAGAAGCATAGAAGAGCCACCCAGCGAGGCAGTTGTAAGCGGGCCAAGAGAAGGGTTTATCGAGACCCTGGCGACAAACAGGGCGCTGCTGCGCCGAAAAATAAAAAATAACAATATGGTTTTTGAGACAACTCAATTGGGAAAACAAACCGGAACGGATGTATGCATCTGTTATATCCATGGCATCGCGAATGAGAAATTGATTGAAAGCGTCAGAAGAAGAATCTCTCAAATATCCATCGATGCAATCCTGGACTCCGGATACATTGAAGAGTTCATTGAAGACGCTCCATTTTCGGTCTTTCCGACGGTAGGCCGCAGTGAAAAGCCCGATGTTGTCGCCGCAAAAATGTTGGAAGGGCGCGTCGCCATATTATGTGCCGGTACACCTATTGTTCTTACAGTTCCATATTTGTTTATAGAATCCATCCAGTCACCGGAAGACTATTATGCCAGATACATCTACTCCATCACCGTACGTCCCTTACGCATGCTTGCAGCTTTCATCACCTCCATGCTGCCTGCATGTTATGTGGCTTTGGTCTGTTTTCACCAGGATGTCATTCCCTTTAATCTTCTCATGACAATGATCGGGGCAAGGGAGGGTATTCCCTTCTCTTCATTGGTTGAAGCATTGATGATGATTGTAACCTTTGAAATCATCCGGGAGGCAGGCCTTAGAATGCCAAGGCCCATCGGGAATGCCGTCAGCATTGTCGGTGCTCTGGTAATCGGGGACGCAGCCGTTAAGGCCGGTCTGGTCAGCGCTCCCATGGTGATCGTCATTGCACTTACAGCAATCACCAGCTTCATTGTGAACCCAATCTCGGGAGCAATGCTGTTGGTACGTCTTGGCGCAGTGATTGCCGCAAGTGTTATGGGTATCCTTGGAATCGTGCTTTTTTCGGTCACCGTTTTTGCGCATATGTGTAGCCTGAAATCCTTTGGTGTTCCATACATGTCACCTTTTGCACCAATCAGTGGAATGGATTTAAAGGATACTTTTCTCCGTTTTCCCATATGGGCAATGCTGACACGCCCTCAAGGCCTTAACGGCGGGCATGGGCCGAAAAATAAATTCAGGAGGCCAAAGTGTAATTGAAACGATTGATACGGGTAATTACTGTCCTAATCCTTCTGCTTCTGATAACCGGTTGCTGGAACAATCGGGACTTAACCGATCTGGCTGTCGTCACCGGGCTTGGAATCGATCTGTCCGAAAACCAAAAGATAGAGCTGACCCTGCAGGTTATCAAGCCCTCCGCTTTAAGATCAACCCAGGATGCAGGGCACAGCGAGGAAAAAGCTTACACAAATATTACGGTTGAAGGAAGAACCCTATTTGAAGCAATACGCAATGTGATCACATATTTCGACCGGAGAGCTTATTTTGCCCATGTTCAGGTAATAGTCATCGGAGAGGAACTGGCGGCAAAGGGGATTGGTGACATCCTCGACTTATTCGAACGGGACAGCGAAACGAGGCGCAGAGCAGAACTGATCATTGCAAAGGATATGAAAGCAAGAGAGATATTGGATGTGAAAAGCGAACTGCAGGCCATTCCCTCCATTCAGCTTTATGAAGGGCTGAAGACCAGTGATGATCTGTCAAAAGCGAGCAGCATCAACCTTTTTGAGTTGCTTAAGGAGTTAAGCCATGGAGATCACTCCGTCCTCATTCCAGTGATACACTGTGTTGGATCCGAAGCCCGGCTGGAGGATTTGAAAGTAGAAGGCATGGCTGTGATTAAGAAAAATATGCTGATTGGGTATGTGACACCGGAGGAAACGCGCGGATTCATGTTTGCGAAGAATAAGCTTGGCAGTACAATCCTTGTCCTGGCGAGCCCGGTTGATCAGGAGAAACTGATCTCCATCGAAGTAACCCGTTCAGAAGGAAAAATTCAGGCCGACATAAAAGAGGGCAAACCGCTGCTAAGGATAGAAATTAAAACTCAGGGAAATATCGGTGAGCAACAGGACGAGGCTGATTTAACGGGACCCGAAAGTATGATGGTTTTAGAGCAGGAGGCTGAAAGCTTAATCCGGGAAGAAATTGAAGCCCTCATCAAATCATCTCAGGAAAGATTAAGAACCGACATATTTGGATTCATTGACAAAATAGAGAAAAACCATCCTCGTGAGTGGAAAAAAATCCATACACAGTGGGATGAACTCTATGTGAACTTAAATGTTGAAGTAAAAGTCGACTTTCATGTAAGAACACCCGGACTGATAAAACAGCCGGCGACTACGAGATAAAGGCAGGGGTTATGATCAAAGTAATAACGGTTACTATCGTTTTTTTATTACTGATTACTCTGAATATGATAGCTTTGGCGAAGGAAAAAGCGCAGCGGCTTCGTCATATCCTGGTTTCGCTGTTTTTCTCACTGAGCGGGCTTGTTATCAGTATCCTGTTATTTCTCGATATAGCCCCTTCAAGTCCGGCGGTTTGGATTGAAACCATCCTCAGTAAATTGATGCAGGTGATAACGTGGTAAAGGACTACCAAATCTCAAATCGTCAATTGTTTTCAGCCATCGGCTGCTTTTTAATCGGGAGTACAGTGATTATCACTCCTGCGGCTGCGGCAAAACAAAACGCGTGGCTTGCGCTTTTGATCGGTTTGGCGGGAGGGGTGATCCTTATCAGCATCTATACTGCCATCGCAAGGCTGAACCCTATGAAAACATGGGTAGAAATTCTGAAAGATCACCTGGGCAAATTCCCCGGATCCATTCTTGCCGGACTCTATATATGGTATTTCATCCATCTGGCAACGCTTGTTTTGCGAAATTTCGGAGAGTACTTCATTGTGATCAATTATACGGAGACGCCATTGGTTTTTGTGAACCTTTTATTTATTCTGGTCGTCGCTTATATCACAACCTTGGGGATCGAGGTCATCGGACGGATCAGTGAGGTTTTTCTGGTCATCCTGACGGTGAATATCATTATCGTGTTTTTTTTACTTTTTGGCCTGTTCGATGCCGAGAATTTGAAACCGGTATTGGAAGAAGGCTTAAAGCCTGTTTTAAGCGCTTCTTTTTCTTTGATGGCATTTCCCTTTGGAGAATCCGTTGTTCTTTTAATGGTTTTTCCTTATGTAAACAAACAAAAAGAGGTCTGCAAAACCTCCATTTTTTCATTTCTGTTCACAGGTTTCATTTTATTGGTCGTTATCATTCGTAATTTAATGGTATTAGGTGCAGATATGGCTGCAAGGGATGTTTTCCCTTCCCATGTGGTTTTCAGGCTGATTCCGGGCTTGGATCTGGATCCTGTCGTTGATATCAATTTCATTATTGCAGGGGTGGTTAAAATATCGTTGTGTTTAACCGCTGCGGTGACGGGTTTGAAATATTTATTCGGACTGAAAAATGTGAAAGCGATGGTAATCCCGGTCGCTTCCTTTATTCTGCCGCTTTCGATATGGATTTATGGAAGCCTGCCCGAAATGGTGCAGTGGGCAACAGATATCTGGCCTGTTTACTCCATCCCTTTTCAAATTGTGATTCCTTTGATTGTTTTAATGATCAGCAGCATAAAGAATAGAAGCAAAAAACACGCACAGGGGTAATCTTTTCTTCCCTGAGGATTTCTGTTATGATATCAGCAGATGTTTGAAAAATAAAGTTCATGGATGGGGTTCCGGCTCCTGGTTGGTGATAAAACAGACTGACGGAGGTTATACCATGGAAAACCTGGTGGAAAGATTTTTAAAATATGTTTCATTTGATACACAATCCGATGAGAGCTCTTCGACCTGCCCCAGCACGGCCAAACAACTGGAGCTTGGAAGATATCTTGTTCAGGAACTGCGGCAGATAGGTCTGCACGATGCGGAACTGGATGATAACGGGTATGTTTATGCCACTCTTGAGGGCAACACCGATAAAAAAGCACCGGTGATCGGATTCATCGCTCATATGGATACCAGCCCTGATATGACCGGTAACGCAGTCAGGCCGCGGATTATAAATAATTACGATGGAAAAGACATCGTTCTGAATGAGAAAAACAATACAATTCTTTCCCCGAAAACTTTTCCGGACCTGCTGGGTGTGAAGGGGCATGACCTCATTGTGACCGATGGCACCACATTGCTTGGTGCCGATGATAAAGCCGGAATTGCTGAAATCGTTACCGCCATGGAATATCTTATCCAACATCCGGAGATTCGCCATGGCACCATTAAGGTGGGGTTTACTCCAGATGAAGAAATCGGCCGCGGAGCAGACCGCTTTGACATTCAACGTTTTGGAGCTGATTATGCATATACCCTGGATGGAGATACCGAGGGCAAGCTTGAATATGAAAACTTTAACGCAGCATCTGCGAAGATCACCATTCAGGGCTCGAATGTTCATCCCGGATCGTCGAAGAACAAAATGAAGAATTCCATTTTGATCGCGATGGAGCTGAACGCCATGCTGCCTTCGGCTGAGACGCCTGCTCATACCGAATTGTACGAGGGCTTCTTCCACCTGAATAATATGGAAGGCTCTGTTGAAAAAACCAGTTTGAATTTTATCATTCGGGATCATGATAAAGAGAAGTTCACCCTGAGAAAGGAATTGATGAAAAACGCCGTAGCTTTCCTGAATGGTAAATATGGCGAAAATACCTGCATCCTTGAACTGAAGGATCAATATTTCAACATGAAGGAAAAGCTTGAGCCGGTGATGCAAATTGTTGAGGCTGCAAAGGAAGCCATGAAGCAGATGGGGGTTGAACCCGTCATCAAGCCTGTACGGGGCGGTACCGACGGGGCGCGGCTGTCCTGGATGGGGCTTCCCACGCCCAATCTGTTTACAGGCGGACAGAATTATCACGGAAAGTATGAGTTTGTCTCTGTGAATACCATGCGTAAGACAGTGGAGGTCATTGTGAAAATTGCAGAGAATGCAGTAAACCTATAAGGCAGAGATTATAAAG
>JAEZBW010000076.1 GCA_023426765.1 Bacillota bacterium | reverse complement strand
CCCATTCAACAGATCAATGGTCTGGTCCTGGTTGAAGAGATTGACCCCAATATTGCTGTTGAATTAAGGTATGCCACCACCAACAACTTTACGAAACAGAAGGTTTACCCCTTAAATATCTGTGTTTTACAGAGGCAGACCGCTGAGAAGCTGGCAAAAGCCAATGCCGAGCTGATGAAATCGGGATACCGCATTAAGATATGGGATGCTTACAGGCCATTGGCCGTACAGCGTATATTCTGGGAGCTTGTTCCCGATTCAAAATTTGTGGCGAACCCGGATAAGGGTGGTTCCAAACATAATCGCGGTACTGCCGTAGATGTTACGCTCATAGATATGGAAGGGAATGAATTGGAAATGCCGTCGGGTTTTGATGACTTTTCCGGAAAGGGAGCCCGGAACAGTACCGACATGTCCGAGCTTGCCAAAAAGAATATGCAGCTGTTGACCGATGTTATGGTCCGGAATGGGTTCACCACCATTGCTTCGGAATGGTGGCATTATAATGACAGTGACTCTGACAAGTTTAAGATCATTGATGTAAATCTGGAGGATTTTCTGCAGGGGGATGCCCCTATTGACGACAACGGGCTGGTGATAGACGCGTATGCCGACAAGCTGAATCGCATTCCCGGCATCGGTGAATCAAAACAGGTTTTACTGGTGATTGCCGACGGCACAGATACATACAAAGCTAAAGCCCGTGCTTATGAAAAGGTCGATGGAGCCTGGCAGCCCGCATTTGAAATGATGGATGCGGTATTAGGTTCCAAAGGGCTTACTTATAACAAAAAAGAGAGAGATAAAGGATCGCCCATCGGAGTGTACTCTTTGGAAAGATGCTTTGGCAGGGTCGAAAATCCCGGCACAAAGCTCTCCTATACGCAGTTTTATCAGAATGATTTTTGGGTGGATGACGCTCAGTCCGGGTTTTATAACACCTTCCAGAAAGGCCCCTCCAATGGAAGATGGAACTCTGCGGAGGACTTATATGCTATTGGACACGTATACCAGTATTTCGCTGTCGTAGAATACAATACCGTCAATCCTATGCCAGGGGCCGGCAGCGCGATCTTCCTGCATGTCTGGAAGGATAAAAGCAGCCCGACGGCAGGCTGTACCGCATTGTCCGAAGAGAATCTGCTGAAAATCATCCGCTGGCTGGATCCTGCACAAAAACCCGTCCTCGCGCAATTCCCCGTTCAGGATATTCAGTGAAATCAGGATTTCCTTCAAGGCCTCATTTGCATGCAATTACTTCCGTTGTTATAATAAGGAAAAAGCAATCTGTTAATTCTTGCAGGTCTGTACGGGGGTGTTGGAATGACAATTCGGGAAGCAGGAAATTTTGATCTGGAAGGTTTATTGGAGTTATATCTGCATTTACATGAATGTGAGAAACTGCCGGTTACGCCAGAGTTGATCTCGTTATGGGAAGAAATGATTCAAAACCCAGATTATCATTTACTGATCGGTGAGGTGGACGGTAAGCTGGTTTCCAGCGTAACGCTTGTGGTTATAAAAAATTTAACCCGCGGGATGCGGCCTTACGCTTTAATTGAAAATGTTGTTACACATAAGGATTACCGGTGCCGCGGGTATGCTCAGGCTTTAATGCAAAGGGCTGCAGAGATCGCCCGAAATGCGAACTGTTATAAAATCATGCTGCTGACCGGGGCAAAAATAGAAAGCACGCTTCGCTTTTATGAAAAATGCGGTTTTAACAGCAAGGATAAAACCGCATTCATTCAATGGTTATAACGGTGTGTTGCGATTGCAAGCAATCGCTTCCGTTGTTATAAGTTTGCAGAGACGCAGCTATTTAATGGTTTCCTTCAGCTGCCATCGCATCGGCTTTTGTTTGCTGAACTGTACCATGCGGGTGCTGCGGAGGTGCATATATCGAGTACAACTTCAAAGGAATGCTACCGGTATTGATCATGTTATGCCATGTCCCGGCAGGGATGATGAAGGCATAATCGTCATAAACCATCCTTTGGAAATCCAGACTATTCTGGTTGTTACCCATCATCACATAGCCTTCTCCCTGTTCAATACGAATGAACTGGTCAAGTTCCGGGTGAATTTCAAGGCCAATGTCTTCTCCCGGATTCAGGCTCATCAGCGTAACCTGAAGATGATTTCCTGTCCATAAAGCCATACGAAAAGCATTGTTTTTTAAAGCGGCAGCATGAATGTTCTCTGCGAATGGCTCAGGCCCGTAGTCCTTCAGTTCAATGTAAGCTCCCTGCTGTGCTTCTTCATATAGAGGAGCATAAGGTTCCAGGTACTGGTTTGAATAGTATTGGTTCATCATGGGAGAGTTCAGGGCATATGGTTCCAGATTCATTTGACAGGGGAAAGTTATAGAGTTTGGATACAGATCTGCCTCATAAGGATAATAAGGGTTATTCATTGGCTTATTGGTATATGGGTAATAGTTCATAGAATTCATAATTCCCATTCCTTTCATGGAGTTTATAGCTAAAAAAATGCCCCCGGGTTTATCAACCTGATTGTTTTACTAACATATCTTATGATTTATGTTAAGTGAATGTGCTGTAACCGGAATCTCATCACAGAATAACAGGAACAGAAAAAGAATTTACCATTTCCTTATGATATAATACTGATATTCATGATGTTTTATCAAAACCATACGGAAGGCAAGGGAGTTTATGAACAAAAAAATACTTTTCAACGATGGCTGGGAATTTGCCAAAAGCGGCCTGGAAACCACAAGTGCCGAGGGTCTTGCGTTTAAGTCCGTGGATTTGCCGCATGACTGGCTGATATATAATACCCTTGATCTTTATGAAAACAGTATAGGCTGGTACCGCAAGCGCTATAGGTATGACGGAAAGGCCGACCATGTGCTTCTTTATTTTGAGGGAGTCTACATGGATTCCACCCTCTATGTGAACGGAAAACCGATGGGAGAGTGGAAATACGGTTATTCCTCCTTTGAACATGAAATTACCGAAGCTTTGACAGCAGGGGAAAACGAGATCCTGATGAAGGTTGTTCATCAAAGCCCCAACAGCAGGTGGTACTCCGGGGCGGGCATATATCGCAATGTCTGGCTGAAGACCCGGCAAGCTGGTTTTATTGTCACCGATGGTATTTATGTTTCAACCCGGCAAACCGCAGCCGGATGGGAAATTGAAATTGATACCGAAATGAACCTGGATCAGGAGGTTAAGCTTTCTCACACGCTCTGGTACGAGAACCAGGTTGTTGCTTCTGTTGAAAGTACAGTATCTTTATCCGGGACTATTGCAGGAGGGGAAGCATCAGTAAGAGTGAATCATCACAGCATGATGATGGTTAAAAATCCATTGCTATGGTCTACTGAGGAGCCTAACTTATACAGGCTGACAACCGAATTGTTTTCCCATACGGATAACCGGGAGGAAGAAATTGAGTCTGTTACACAGAACATTGGTTTCCGCACCATTCAGCTTGATCCGGACAAAGGCCTTTTGCTGAACGGAAAAAAGATAAAGCTGCAAGGGGTTTGCGAGCATCATGACCTTGGTGCGTTAGGAGCGGTTTTCAACAAAACAGCCCTGCGCAGAAGGTTTAAAATCCTGCAGGAAATGGGCATAAACGCCGTAAGAACCGCCCATAACATGCCGGCGCCCGAGCTGATGGACTTGGCTGACGAAATGGGAATGCTGGTGATGACCGAAGCCTTTGACATGTGGGAAAGGCCTAAAACCACCTATGATTACGCCAGGTTTTTCAGGGAATGGGCCCTTCGGGACGTGAAAAGCTGGGTGATGCGGGATCGCAACCATCCATGCCTTCTGTTGTGGAGCATCGGCAACGAAATTTACGATACCCATGCTGATGAAAGAGGCCAGGAAATCACACGGATGCTTCGGGATTATGTGCTGGAGTTTGATCCAAAGGGCAACGCAGCGATTACGATAGGATCCAATTACATGCCCTGGGAGAATGCCCGGAAGTGTGCCGATATTTTGAAGATTGCAGGCTATAATTATGCCGAAAGGTATTATCAAAAGCATCATGAAGAGCATCCGGACTGGGTGATCTTCGGCAGTGAGACCAGCTCGGTGGTGCAGAGCCGTGGCGTCTATCATTTCCCTTATGAAAAACCCGTTCTGGCCGATGATGATGAACAATGCTCTTCTTTGGGCAACAGCCAGGTCAGCTGGGGGGCAAAGTCTCCTGAAGCCTGTATTGCAGCTGAAAGAGATGCAGCCTTTTCACTGGGACAATTTTTATGGACAGGCTTTGACTATATTGGCGAACCTACGCCGTACCATACCAAGAATTCTTATTTCGGACAAATTGATACCGCCACCTTCAAAAAGGACCCCTTCTATATCTATCAGGCGGCATGGACCGACTATAAAACGAACCCGATGGTGCATATTTTCCCTTACTGGGATTTCAATCCGGGGCAGATCGTTGATGTCCGGGTTATCTCCAATGCGCCGAAGGTTGAGCTGCAGCTGAACGGCGAAACCGTCGGTACCCATGATATTGATTTTTCAAAGGGCACTCAATTCTTCGGCTGGTGGAAGGTACCTTTTGAAAAAGGTGAGCTGAAGGCAATCGCATACGATGAAACAGGCAGAGTGGTTGCGACAGGCAGCCGAAAATCATTTGGAGAGGCAAAACGGATATGC
>JAEZBW010000366.1 GCA_023426765.1 Bacillota bacterium | reverse complement strand
GGACGGAGGTTTCGAGCACAGGATCTCCCAGGGCGGCACAAACGTATCGGGCGGACAGAAACAGCGTCTGTCCATCGCGAGGACACTTGTGCGGAAACCAGAAATTTATATCTTCGATGATACTTTTTCAGCCCTTGACTTTAAAACCGATGCAAAACTCCGCACTGCGCTGCGAAAGGAAATCGCGGAAGCAACCGTCATTCTCGTAGCTCAGCGGGTGGGCACCGTCATGGATGCTCACCGGATTATCGTACTGGACGAAGGGCGTATTGCCGGCATCGGCAAACATAAGGAACTGCTTGAAACCTGCAGTGTCTACCGTGAAATTGTTTCATCCCAGCTGTCGGAGGAGGAAATCGCATGAGTGAGCACAGACATCAAAGCAATCAGGCCGATCGGCATACGGCTGGAAGAAGAGGCGGTCCCATGGGAGGACCTCCGGGTATGATGCCCGCACAAAAAGCAAAGGATTTCAAAGGGACTTTGAAAAGGTTGCTTCACTACCTGAAACCGCATCGAATCAACCTCATCATTGTTTTCATATTTACCATATTCAGTACCGTTTTTAACATCTATGCACCGAAGGTGAACAGCAAAGCCATCAACAGCCTTCAGGACAGCTATATGGCGGGAACCATGCTGAAATCGTTATCCCAAATGCAGCAGCAAACCACTCAGATGATCCGGCAAAAGATGTCTGAAGCGCAGCAGGGTTTTCAACCCGCACCGGATGGTAATCCAGCGGAAATGACCAATCTGCCGGCGATTCCGGATGCAACCAATAAAGGTGCCGGGATGGCTGCCGTCACGCCTGAAACCATGGCAAAGCTGCAGGAATTTTTAAGCCTGCCGATGCTGGATACAGTGACCGATCCGAATCAGAAGGCGGAGATCTGCCGGAAGCTCATCGAGCTGGGGAAAGAATTTTCCGCATTGTACCCGCAGGAAGCCGGGAATAATAAACAGGGTATAACACTGACGCAGGAACAGATCGAAGGGGTGCTGCAGGCCATCCGTGAAACCAATGGGGAGTACAATTTCCGGTATATCGGAAGCATTATTCTGCAATTGATCGTCCTTTACCTGATCAGCTCGGCATTCTCGGAGATTATGGGGCTTGTCATGTCAGGCGTTTCACAAAAAACCGTCCGTGATTTGCGGCAGGAGGTGGATGACAAGCTTGCAAAGCTTCCGCTGAAATATTATGACTTGCATCCCCACGGGGATATCCTCAGCAGGGTTACCAATGATATCGATACTATCGCCGGTACCCTGCAGCAAAGCCTGACGCAGATCATTACCTCGATTATATCCATCCTCGGCTATATAGTCATGATGCTTACCATCAGCCCTGTTTTAACCCTGATCGTCATTCTGACACTGCCCTTCTATATTGTTGCTACGACCATGATCACAAAGCGGTCACAGAAATACTTCGGGGCACAGCAGAAATCATTGGGGGATCTGAGCGGCCATGTGGAGGAAATGTATACCGGGCATAAAATCATCAAAGCCTTCGGCCGGGAAAAAGCGTCCGTCGAAACCTTTGAGAATATCAACAGCAACCTCTATGACGCAGGATGGAAGGCACAATTTGTATCCGGGATCATGTTTCCGCTGATGAATTTTATCAGCAACGTCGGTTATGTGCTCATCAGTGTTGTCGGAGGCATCTGGATCACCAAAGACCTGTTAAAGGTGGGCGATATTCTGGCGTTCATTCAATATTCACGATCCTTTACGCATCCCATCATTCAAACGGCCAACATCGCCAATATCATTCAATCCACGGTGGCATGCGCCGAACGTGTATTTGAGATACTGGACGAAAAAGAGGAGATTCCCGACAGTTCAGACAGCACAACGCTGGAAAACCCGAAAGGCGAGGTTCTGTTTGAACAGGTTGATTTCCGGTATGACCCGGATATCCCGCTGATTGAAGACATGAACCTTTCTGTGGGCAAGGGACATACCATTGCCATTGTCGGGCCGACCGGCGCTGGAAAAACCACATTGGTGAACCTGCTGATGCGTTTTTATGAGATCAATGCCGGCCGTATCACGGTAGACGGCGTGGATATCCGGCAGATCAAACGAAGCAGCCTGCGCAGGATGTTCGGAATGGTTTTACAGGATACCTGGCTGTTTAACGGCACCATTCGGGAAAACATCGCTTATGGCCGGGAAAATGCATCCTTTGAGGAAGTGGTGGAAGCGGCCAGGATGGCCTATGCGGATCATTTCATCCGGACTCTGCCCGACGGATATGAGACGGTGCTGAATGAAGAAGCCACGAACATTTCCCAGGGCCAGAAACAGCTGTTGACCATAGCCCGGGCCATTCTGGCCAATCCGGCAATCCTGATTCTGGATGAAGCCACCTCCAGTGTGGATACCCGTACCGAAGTGCTGATACAGCACGCGATGCGAAACCTGATGAAGGACAGAACCAGCTTCGTGATCGCACACCGGCTGTCAACCATCCGGGATGCGGAAACCATTCTGGTCATGAACCAGGGCAAAATCATCGAAATGGGGAACCATGAGCAGCTGCTGGCCCGGAAGGGGTTTTACGCAGAGTTGTATAACAGCCAGTTTGCAGGCTGACCACCCTCTTAATGTTAAAAAGTGCGGAATTTCCGCACTTTTTTTTATAAAAAAGCGGACTCCAAGAAGGAATTACCAGAAAAAACAGAAAAGTAGAAAAATGTCGAAATATTTTTCTGTTTGTTGTAATAAAGATGTTTTTAGTTGTAATTTCCGTGGGATATGTTAAATATTAATAATTTCCGACACATAATTTGCGGGGTGATTGTTTGAGTATCGTAAAACCCTTCAAAAAGGCAGATATCGTTAAAAACCTGATAAAGCTGTGAATGGGAACGCATAGGAGAAAAATGCATGAGTCGAAGGACCGACCCACTTTTTGAGGCATACCTGTTTGAAGCAAGACAACTCGTGGAGAAGGCAGAACTGATTCTCATCGATTGTGAAAAAAAGAAACACCTGGATGAGGAATCCATCCACGAAATTTTTCGCGCCATGCATTCCATCAAGGGGTCTTCGGCCATGATGGAGTACGACTGTATAGCCG
>JAEZBW010000749.1 GCA_023426765.1 Bacillota bacterium | reverse complement strand
GCCCTTCTCTTTTGGCGTGCTGCCAGAGACTGGTCAGTTCCGGTTGGATCGACGGCTTTCTTGCTACCCTGGTGAAAGAGCTGAAAAGCAGGGGAATGGCTGAAAACACCCGAGAACTGGATAAACTTCTCGGTTTGTATGGGTATCTGTAAAGCCTTTCTTTCATATCTTCATTCGTCATTCCTGACAGATTTAACACTCCTTCGCCATTCAATTCTATCGAATCCTACAAAAGTGATTTTTCTGCCGATATATGTCATACTCGGTGATAAAATTAAAACCTGTGTGGTATAATTAAATTGTGATGCAGCGATTGCCCTGACACGGGTTCATTTCTGATCATCCAACCGCTCCGGATAACACGCATGGCGGTGCAGGTCTTTGGCAGGTTGCAGCCCGTGTTTGAAAATCTGTTGCATAATTTTCACGCATTCATATGAATATAACGAGGGATAGTTTTTCTCCTCATTGCATCCAGCCCTGTTTTAAGAACTTCAATGAAAGGGGTCTCTCAAATGCCTGAAGAAATCGGTATAAAAATTTTTACCGGAACCGCCAGTGTAAACTTTGCTGAAAAAATGTGCAAATATCTGGGCACCGAAGTTGGTCAGTCACAAACCATCACATTTTCCGAAGGAAACATTTTTGTTAAAATTCTCGAAAAGGTACGGGACAAGGATGTTTACATTGTTCAAACCATCGGTTTGAACCCCAACAACGACTTCATGGAGCTGCTTTTTCTGATTGATGCCTTCAAACGGGCCAGCGCTTCTTCGGTTACAGCGATTATACCGTACTTCAGCTACGCGAAGGGGGATAAAAAGGATGAACCGCGGGTCTCCATCCGTGCCAGGGTGTGTGCAGACTGCCTGGAAGTTACCGGTGTGGACCGGATCATCACAATGGACCTGCACAGCCCCCAGATTCAGGGCTTCTTCAAAAAACCGGTGGATCACCTGTACGGGATGTCAACGCTATGCCAGTATATCCAGTCGAAGCAAATAGAGGACCTGGTGGTCGTGTCCCCTGACGCAGGCTTTGCCAAGAATGCACGAAATTATGCAAACCTTTTAAAAGCACCGGTGGCGATCGGAGATAAAACACGCCTGTGCCATGACGAAAAAGCGAAGGTTCTTGAGATCATCGGAGATGTGAAGGGAAAGAACGCCGTGATCGTCGATGATTTTACCATCACCTGCGGCACGCTGATTGATACCGCGCGGATGCTGAAAAAGCACGGTGCGAAAAAAATATATGCCTGTGTGTCTCACGCGCTGCTTGGCACCAAGGGCCTGAAGGCATTGGAGAATAGCGTGATTGAAGAGCTGGTTATTACCGACACGGTAGAAAACCCAAAGGCATTCAATCACCCGAAAGTGACGGTGGTTTCGGTGGCCCGCCTCTTTGCAGATGCTGTCCGGATCATCCATAACAAGGACAGCTTAAGTCACCTGTTTGACGATATGAACACCTGCTTTGACATTATGCAGCAGGAATAAATACAGATAGGGACATCCTGCAGCTTCAGCCGGATGTCCCCTTTTGATCCTATTCCTCGGCATGGGTTCGAATGATTTCAATCAGCAAAGCGCAAGCTTTCATCATGTCGGAGATGGCGATTTGCTCGGAAGTGCTGTGAACGTTGGTCATGCCCACGCTGATATCCACCGCAGGTATTCCTTTGCCGTTGATGATATTCGTATCGCTTCCGCCGCCGGTTGAATGCAGGTTCACCGGGATATTCAGCCTGGAGGCGGCTTTCTGCAGCAGCTGGAGAATTGGATGATCCTCTGCGATGGAATATCCGCCATACATATTCTCCACCTCTGTTTTTACCGAGCCTCCCTCCCGCTCAACGGTTTTTTTGAAGGAATCGGTCAACTGGTCGGTTAAAAGCTTCAGCCTTTCATTGTCGATGCTTCTGACCTCGCCGTCTACAACGACTTCGTCGGGCACAATATTTCTTGCACGGCCGCCCTGAATCATACCGATATTACAGGTACTGTCCTTATCGATTCTCCCCATGAACGGCAGCTGTGCAATCGCTGCGGCGGCAACTCGTATCGCATTGATGCCGTTTTCAGGACAAAGCCCTGCATGGGCTGCCCTGCCCTTCACCACAAAACGCAGACGGTTATAGCTGGGTGCTTTTATGGCAGCTGTTCCGATAGGCCCTTCGTCGTCCAGAATGTAGGCATATTTCGCCGGAATGCCGGAAACATCCAGTGCCCTCGCGCCAAATAGCCCGCCTTCCTCAGCGATGGTAAATACGGCGTAAACATCACCATGGGGAATGTTCTTTTCCTTCAGCACTGCAATAGCCTCAAGAATACAGGCCACACCCGCCAGATCATCCCCTCCGAGAATCGTCGTACCGTCACTTTTGATCAAATCTCCGTCAACCACCGGCACCTTCCCGCGTCCCGGCTCCACCGTATCCATATGGGCCATGAATAAAAGCGGAGCAGACTGATTGTTTCCGGGTATTTTCACAATGACATTTCCTGCGTTACCGCCGATGGTCTCTCCTGCTTTATCTTCCGCTGCGGTATATCCCAACGCCGCAAGCTTTTCCTGAATCGTATCGGCCATCCGGCGCTCCTGGCCTGCAACGCTTTCCACCCGAACCAGATCGCAAAAGGTTTGAATGATTCTTTCCCTGTTCACCATAGTGATCCTTCCTTCCTATACACCTGTGGATCCAAATCCGCCGCCCCGATCCTGTCCGATTTCGGCGACCGACTGGACAACTTTGAACTTTATCCTCGGCACTTCCTGCAAAACCAGCTGGGCGATTCTGTCCCCCCTGGAAATTTGATAAGCACCCATTTTGTTTCCCTTGGACTCCAGCGTAAAACACCCATCGGTGGTGCAGGAGCAAATCTCCGACGTGTTGGAAATAATGATCCCCAGTTCGTTGCGATACCCGCTGTCGATGGTTCCCGGCGAATTTGATACGCGCAGCGGTGTTCTAAGTGTAATTCCGCTGCGAGGCCGAACCTGGATTTCATACCCCTCGGGAATGGCAAATTTCAACCCGGTCGGCACGATCACGGTTTCCCCTGCACCGACGCGAATGTCCTCCGCTGCACAGACATCCATACCGGCATCCCACAGGTTCTGATACTGCGGGATCGTCACACCCTCTCTGCATACTTCAACTGGGATTTCTATCTCTTTCATACTGCCCTCCATCTGCCTTTCGTCTTGAAGCTAATCCACACCTCTGTAATAATGACCCCGGGTAAGGCTTTCTTCCTTTAATTTTAACTGAAGCCAGTCCGCCGGTTCAACATTTTCTTTCTCTTCCACCCATTGCGCATGATAAAAACAGCAGAGTTCATGAACCTCCTGTGCGGTTTCGTGCATGATCCCTATACGCAGAAGCGTTACATCAGTATCTGACAATGGCCGGGTATCCTCAAGCATCAGCCTGCTGGTATTGTAAAGTGTTGTTCTTCTGAGAAACGGATCGGTTTCATAGAAAAACTGTTTGCCCATCCTGTCGGTCAGCGTTCCTTTATTTCGATTGCAGGAACCGCACTTTCGGCTGCAGCTGCCCTGATCGCTTGCAGGACAGTATTCCAGCGTCATCACCGGTATTTCCCCATACACGTAAGCTTCCAGCGGAAGCCCCGCAGACTTGATTTCCGAAATCGCTTCCAGGTTCATTTCCACCGACAGCATGGCGCTGGCAGGCCGATATTCACTGAAAGCCTGCAGCGCCCACGAATTGAAAAGGTTCATCCGGAAATCCAGTGCAATCGGCAGTTCCGGAAAGACTTCGTGCATCCGGTACAGCATTCCGGGGTTTCCCACCAGGATTCCGTCGAGCTTCCGCCCGATTGCAGCCACCCGATCCACGGCCCATTGCAGCTGCCTGTCTGTTAAAACAGCCGGAATGATGGCAAACACCTGCATCTCGTGTTCTTTTGCCGCATCGAACGAGCCTTCCTCCGATAACGGAAGATAGATTCTGTGGGCATGCAGTCCTTCCCAGCTGAATGCTTCGGGCACCTGAAAGAAATAAAGACTTATTTCCCTTTTCTTCGCCAGGTTCGGAGTATTTCCTGGGAAATATGAATAAACATCAGGAGGCTGTGTCGCACACGTCCTTTTCGAAGCGATTCTGCGGTGTTCCGAGAGAATTCCCAAAGCTTGTCTGCGCAGATCGTTGATGACGGAGACTGGAATGTAGGAAATATTGTCGGTTTTCACCTGAAGCTCCTGAAAGAAAAATGGCGTATCTCCTGTTTTTTTCAACTGAGCGGACACGCGCTCCCCAGTGACCGGTTTATCTGAGGCTTGCTGTGCAGGCTCCTGTGCTTCAGCCATCGCTGTATTCCCGTCAGCATCCGAAATCCGTAACACAGGCCTGTCACCTGCAAGCAAATGAAAGCTTCCCGTAACGGCCACCCGGGGCACATTTTTATCCATGCTGTTTGACAGAGATTCCATTAGTTCCTTGTCGTAGGTTTTGAATACTGCGCTGCCTGCGGCAGGATCCGCTTTAAAATTTCCTATCAGCAGGGTCTCTCCCGGATGGGCGGTTTTTACATGGGTATTGTTTTTCAGCATCACACTGATAATGGCCGAGGGATTGTCTTTCTGAGCGTCCCAAATTTCCAGACCGTCTCCCATGCGGGTTTCGGTTGTGAACCTGATTTTGACAAGCCTGTCATCATCCCGAACGCCAAACCTGGAGCGGGTATTTCCCTCTGTACGTTCTACCGTTCCAGCAGGTATTCCCCAATGCTTCGGGTGCTCGGTACTCATGAAGTCCTTAAAATCCGTGCCTTTCAGATAACCCTTCGTGAAGCCGCCGCGGTTGAATACCAGCTCCAGCATACGGATATCCGCAGGATCAACCTTGTAGGCCGAAGGGTTGGCCAGGGCCAAATCCAGGTATTTACGGTATACCATGACCACCGCGGCCACATACTCGGGTGACTTCAGCCGCCCCTCTATTTTCAGCGAGGTTACCCCCGAAGCGATCAATTCCGGTAACAATTCCAGCGTCATCAGATCTCTGGGGCTTATCAGGTATTCTCCGCAGCAGCCGGGAAAATCCTTCTTCCACGGCAGCCTGCAGGGCTGGGCGCAACGTCCGCGGTTGCCGCTTCTGCCGCCGATAAAGCTGGACAGCAGGCATTGCCCCGATCGCGAAATACAAAGCGCTCCGTGTACAAACACTTCCAGCTCCATATCCGTTGAGCGGGAGATCGCTTCAATTTCCCGAAGCGTTAACTCCCGGGCCAGAACCACCCGCTGCAAACCCATCTTTTGGGCAGCCTTCACACCATCGGTGTTGTGAAGGGTCATTTGCGTGGAAGCATGCAGGGGCAGATCAGGTGTAATTTCCCTCAGCAGCCGCACCAGGCCGGCATCCTGAACGATGATGCCATCGATCCCTTCCCGATAAACAAAGGAAGCCAACGCTGCGGCTTCCTGAATTTCATTGTCTTTTAGCAGGGTATTTAATACGAGATATACCTTCATGCCCCGGATATGGGCATCCTCGATGACGTTGATCAACGCTGCGTCATCAAAATTCTGCGCCTGAGCACGGGCATTGAATGCTTTTGCGCCCAGATAAACCGCATCTGCCCCTGCCGAAGCCGCGGCTCTGTATGCATCGGGGCTTCCGGCCGGAGCCAGCAGTTCAACAGGCTTATGCTTCATACTTATTCTCCGTTTTCATCATCCTGATGGCTTTCCGCCTCTGTGCCGGACGCATCCTCATGAACGCTTTCGCTGATGGGGGCTTCATCGGCTGGGGTCACATCCTGTTCAACGGTTTCGGCCACCGGTTTATACTTGTATTTATATAGGATTTCCTTTTTCCGTTTCCCTTTATCCTGAAATAATTTTCTGATCCAGTCAAGCACATCCAAAAGATTTTTCGCCTTCACCAGAATGTCTTTCTTGATCAGCTCTACGGCGTCCTTGGCCGAGTCTGAAATTTTTCCGATATTGCCCATGACCTTTTGAATGTTTTCCATTTCATCCTTGACGATGTCACTGACCTTGGCCACATTTTTAGTGATTTCGGGCAGCTTCTCAAGGGAACTGTCAATATTGGCGCGATTTTTAGCCAGCATTTTGTTGAGATTCTTTAAAATCCCCACCAGATTTGCCATCGCAAGAATGAGGTAAAACAAAACACCTGCACCCAAGAGGAAAAGGACAATTTTGATCAGGTCTCCCCATGTGATAGGAGTATCAACCATATTCATTCCTCCAGCAATTCATTCCTTCGTTATTTGATATTATGTAACCTTGGTTTTGGCGGATTTTCCCCGGTTGCCCTTGCAAGAGCATTACGGACTTCAGACAGTTCTGCCTCTCTGCGGGTAAGCTCCAGCAGCAGATGCTTGTTTTCTTCGTTTGCCTTTTGAACCTGCTGTGTCAGAAGAAGTTTTTCCTGGTTCAGCTCGGCAAGAGCCTTCTGGCTTTGCTCCAGTTCCTTCTGAAGTGTTTCGCTTAATTCGGTCAGCCTGAACATTTCATCGGTGACATTGACGGCGGTTAAAACAGAAGCCATGGAGGTGCTGAGGGTATGATTGGCCCGCATGATTTCCATGGTTTTTCTGTCGACATACAAGGCAACCTTCTGCATGTATTCGACCGCTTCGCCACCGCACAGGGTGTACTCGTTCCCTGCAATTTTCACAATAATCTTATTTTTGCCGGCCAATTTGATCAACTCCTGTCTTTTGTGCTTTAACGCATTCGCTCCGTGTTCCCGCCATTTCGCAGCGAGCCTGAAACAGGGCCGAATTTCCTGATTCGCCCTGTTTAGTTAAAGTATCGGATTGTACCGGGAGAAACTTGAACAGTTCCGCATCCCTCCATTTACCTTTTTAGTATATCATACTCTTGTAAAATGGCAACGATCCATCATTTTTCACGTTATTGTGACAGATTCCAGTTCACCTCAGAGCTACTTCACATCCCGCATCGACAGGGATATCCGTTTGCGCACCGGATCAATTTCCAGAACCCGGACCGTTACAATATCTCCAACCGCAACAACCTCCATGGGGTTTTTTACAAACCTGTCGGCCAGCTGTGAGATGTGTACCAGCCCGTCCTGGTGAACACCAATATCCACAAAGGCTCCGAAATCGGCCACATTACGCACTGTACCGGTTAAGATCATCCCAGGCTTGATATCTTTCAAGTCCAGTACATCTCGCTTCAAAAGCGGCGGCGGCAGTTCCTCTCTGGGATCGCGGCCGGGCTTCTTCAGCTCGTCCAGAATGTCCTTCAGGGTGGGCTCTCCGATGTTCAGTTCCTGGGCAAGCGCCTTCAGGCCGGTTTTATTCACCACCAGATCCAGCAGGGCCAGGTTATGTGCGCGGATATCGTCTGCGTTATAGCCCGTCTTTTTCAACAGGGTTTCACAGGCGGCATAGGATTCCGGATGCACCGCGGTGTTGTCCAGAACATTTTCCCCGTCGCGGATCCGTAAAAAGCCCGCACACTGTTCAAAAGCCTTGGGCCCGAGTTTGGGGACTTTTTTCAAAGCCAGCCGGTTTCTGAAGCTGCCTTCCTTTTCCCTGTACGCAACAATATTTTCAGCCAGCGCAGCACTGATCCCGGAAACATAAGACAACAGCGAGGGCGACGCCGTGTTCAGGTCAACCCCGACCTTGTTTACCGCATCCTCGACAACCCCTCCAAGGGATTCACCCAATCGCTTCTGATTCATGTCATGCTGGTATTGCCCCACGCCAATGGCCTTGGGATCGATCTTCACCAGCTCGGCCAGCGGATCCTGCAGCCTTCTCGCAATGGATACGGCGCTGCGCAGTGAAACATCAAATTCCGGAAACTCGGACGCACCCAGCTTCGAGGCCGAATAGACCGATGCGCCGGCCTCACTGACCACCATGTATTTTACATCCCGTTTAACCTCTTTCAGCATGTCGGCCACAAATATTTCCGATTCGCGGCTGGCGGTGCCATTCCCAATGGAGATCACATCCACCTTGTACTTTTCAATCAGCGCTGTCAGCATTCTCTTCGCTTCCTCGGTTTTATTCTGCGGCGGCGTGGGATATACCACCGTCGTCGTAAGAACCTTTCCGGTTCCGTCCACGACGCAGATCTTGCATCCGGTGCGGTATGCCGGGTCCAGCCCCAGAACCACCCTGTTGTGAACCGGAGGCTGCATCAGAAGGTTTTTCAGGTTTTCCCTGAAAACCACCATGGCCTGTTCTTCGGCCTTTTCGGTTAACTCGCTGCGGATTTCCCGTTCCACCGACGGGTAGATCAGCCTCTTCCAGGCATCCTCGATGGCCATTGCCATGTGCTTTTTGCCGCCTTTATCGGCCCCATAGCGGCTGAAAAGAAATGCAAGCACTTTCTCCTCGGCAATGGTTACCTCCACCTTCAGAACCTCTTCCTTTTCCCCCCGGTTGATGGCAAGAATACGGTGACTGACCAGGGAAGCAACAGGTTCCCTGAAATCATAATACATGCGGTACACCGTGTCCTCTTCCTTTCTGGCTTTGGATTCCAGAAGGCCGTACCGGCGGAACATGCTTCGGATCTCCTTGCGGAACTCGGCATTATCCGATACTTCCTCGGCGATAATGTCGCGGGCTCCCTGCAGTACATCTTCGGCAGTATTCAAATCTTTTTCGGGGTCAATAAAGTCAAGGGCTTCCTTTTCCAGAACGGCGTCGGGTTTCAGGCCCGAAAGAATTGCCGCCGCAAGGGGTTCCAGCCCTTTTTCTCTGGCAATCATCGCTCTGGTCCGGCGCTTCGGCTTGTATGGCCTGTAAATGTCTTCAATTTCCTGCAGCGTTCCGGCCTTTTCGATGGCTGCCGAAAGCTCGGCGGTCATTTTGCCCATCTCTTCAATCAGGCGGGTTACGTCATTTTTTCTTGCATTCAGGTTCTTCAGGTACTCATACCGCTCATTCAGCTCCCGCAGCACCTGATCGTCCAATGAGCCCGTCATCTCCTTGCGGTACCGGGCAATAAAAGGGATGGTATTCCCTGCGTCTATCAATTCCAGAATGTTTTTGATCTGTACCGGTTTCAGGTTAAATTCCTTTAGCAAAACAGATTGAATATCCAAAGCTGAACCTCCTTAAACTTTTCGGGTGTTCCCGGAAGGGGTGGCAGTATTTCCACGCACACCACGCGCTATGATAAACAAAGGCGAAGCCGTCATTCTGAGCACAGCGAAGGATCTATCCTCTGAAGTAGTTTATCGTTTGCTTAGATCCTTAACTTAGCACTGAATGACATTTGCTTCGCGCATGGCTGGTTATTGGCATATCTTCTATTAACGAAGCATGAAACTTTCTTTCAGACGATTTTGTAATTGAATACATGCTTTTCAACCTTCTTTTTCACCCGTTGAAGCGCATTGTCGATGGATTTGATGGGTTTTTTCACCTGTTTGGCGATTTCCACATAGGTCTTTCCATTCAGATACAGCGATAAAACCTCCCACTCAAAGGAGGACAATATTTCACCCATTTTGTTTTCGATGCCATTGAACTCTTCTTTTTTAATCAACAGGGATTCGGGATCGGTGACGGTTTCATCCGAAGCCAGCTCGATGTAGGTTCTGTCCGAGTCCTCATCGAAGGATCTTCTGTTCAGGGAAATATATGAATTCAGCGGAATATGCTTCTGACGCGTAGCATTTTTCACGGCGGTGATCATCTGGCGGGTGACGCAAAGCTCTGCGAAGGTTTTAAAGGCCATGGACTTGTCGTGCTGATAATCCCGGATGGCCTTGTACAGACCGATCATCCCCTCCTGTACCACATCCTCCCGATCAGCGCCAATCAGGAAATAAGCCCTGGCTTTCGATCGGACCAGATTCTTGTACTTATGGATGAGCCAGTCCATCGCATCCTTGTCCCCTTTTCGGCCAAGCTGCACGATTTCCTCATCTTCCAGATGCAGATATTGCTCTGTCTTGAATTCCGGCACAGTTAACACTTCAGTCTCCTTCAAATGCATACGACAAGATTCAACGAGCCTGCGTTCTTTCCAAAAATTATATGTTATTGCGTCTGTACTGTCAAGGCAGGGGTCTTTTTCATCACCAGGCCCTTGGCTGTGATGTACATTTCCCGGATGTTCAGCGCTGCGAACCTTTCCAGCTCGCTGCGGATGTCATTCTGCGCCCGCCTGATGCTGTCAAGCAGGTTATATCCGTAAACCATGATCACGTCCATATCCAGCGCAAGCCCGTCCTCGCTCTTGTTCAGCCGGAAACGGACAATCTTTTCCATGGCGTCCATATTGACAATAATATAATTCACAACCTGATATATGGCATAATCCGATATGGTATATTTCCCATTGTAGCTGAAGGGAGGGCGTACCACCGATTTCTCACCCATGTTCTGGAAATGCCCTTTCCCCTTCCGTTTGAATATCTGCAGCGGATCCAGGAAAAAGCCCGAGAAGTCCTTTTTCAGCTCCAGGCTGGGTACCGGAATGACGTGTTTTCCCTGCCCCGAGCGGGTACTGATGGCCTGCTGGATCTCCATCTCGCTGGCTACTTCGTTGATAAACACCTTTTCGGTAATGCTGCCGAGGTGAAGGTTACTTGCAATTTTTTCCACCATTCCCTCCGACGTCCCCAAAACCAGGATCGCGTCGGGTTTATGCTTCTCCACCGCTTCAATGACCTTTTCGCGGTGATCCGGTTCGTTGAACAGTGCTGTTTTGATAGAGCCGATCCGGGTGGGTTCCTTTTTTGCGGATTTTCCGGCAATAATGCGGCTTTGATAGATCAACAGGCCGTCATCGATGATATATTCAATTCCTCTTTCTTTGGCCACCCAAAGCGCCCGATAGCTTTTTCCCGTTCCGCTGGGCCCGATAAACCCGACTATCCGCATATGCTCCCTCCGAACCCTTCCATGAAAAACTGCTTCAATGCAGAGATATTTTCCTGCTTTCTCATAAAATCAACTTTAAGGTTACGCTTTCCCTTTTACCGAAAGGCCTCATGATGATTTATCATAATGATACCCATTTTCACACCGTCCATAACCTTTATATTCTATAGAACGCATTATTTCCGAATAAGTTTCATGATTTAGCGCATACTATGCCGACAAAAATGATTTGCCGCAGATTTTAGAAATGGATAGAAACAGACAGCGGAGAAAACACTGGTCTTCTCCGCTGATTGTATATGTTCGTTTAATTTTATGGGTTGTTTTGGATTAGTTGACAATGGTCTTTTCAGTTTCCTTGTCAAACAGGTGCATGCAGCCCATGTCGTAAGCGATCTTGATCTTGTCGCCCGGCTTGGTGGTGGATTTCGGATGAACCCTGGCGGTGAAGTTGATGCCATTGATTACCAGATACAGATAGGTTTCGGAACCGAGCATTTCAGTAACTTCAACCTTTGCATCCACGAGGGCGCTTGCCCACTTTTCAAGGTTCTGGGGTTCGTCATGGGTGTTTTCGGGACGAATTCCGAATACGACCTCTTTGCCGATATATCCGGATTTTTCAACGATCTTGGCTTTGTCGGCGGTAACTTCCAGTTTGCTTTCGCCAAACTTCAGGTATACCTTCTCGCCTTCCTTCACAACAAGAACATTGGCAAAGTTCATCTGCGGGCTTCCGATAAAGCCTGCAACAAACATATTCACCGGGTTGTCATACAGTTCCTGCGGGCTGTCGATCTGCTGAATGAAGCCATCCTTCATAACAACAATTCTGGTACCCATTGTCAAAGCTTCGGTCTGGTCATGGGTAACGTAGATGAAGGTGGTCTGGAGATTTTGATGGAGCTTGCTGATTTCGGTTCTCATCTGAACCCTCAGCTTGGCATCGAGGTTGGAAAGAGGTTCGTCCATGAGGAATACTTTCGGTTCACGAACGATGGCACGTCCCAACGCAACACGCTGTCTCTGACCGCCGGACAGAGCCTTCGGCTTTCTGTCGAGCAGGTGTTCGATATCCAGGATTCTGGCAGCTTCATGTACTCTTCTCTTTATTTCATCTTTAGGTGTTTTTCTTAACTTAAGGCCGAATGCCATATTGTCGAATACGGTCATGTGAGGATACAGAGCATAGTTCTGGAAAACCATAGCGATGTCTCTATCCTTCGGGGCTACATCGTTCATCAGCTTGTCCCCTATGTACAGCTCGCCTTCGGTGATTTCTTCAAGACCTGCGATCATTCTGAGTGTTGTGGTTTTACCGCAACCAGACGGTCCAACAAGAATGATAAACTCTTTGTCTTCAATATCAATACTGAAATCGCTAACAGCTGTAACTCCACCGGGATAGGTTTTGAAGACATTTGCTAATTTTACGCCAGCCATTTGATTCCCTCCTAAAAAAATAGATTCTTTAAAATAAAAACATAACAATACTTTAGCATGATACGTTTATGGTTACTACTACTTTTTTAACCAAAAAAAATTTTTTTCTTTTAGTGACTTTGCATAATATATGAA
>JAEZBW010000721.1 GCA_023426765.1 Bacillota bacterium | reverse complement strand
ACCCTGGACAACACACGTGCAACACAATACCAGAACTATATGACAAATATCATCGCAGACACAGGGTATTATCTGCCTGACAGGATAACTGTCACGATGGGCGGCAGGACACTGGTCGACGGAGTTGATTACATCTATTCAAAGACATCCGCTGGAGCAGGTACTGTAACGGTTTACAATGTGACAGGACAGATAGCCATCACTGCGGCAGGTGTTTTGATTCCAGCAATTGAATACACAATAAGCTTCAACACCAATGGCGCTGATGCGCCAGTGGATGCTATAAGCGGGCATTACGGAGATACAGTATCTCTTCCAACTCCGACAAAAGCAGGCTTGAGCTTTGCCGGCTGGTACAGGGACAGTGGCTTTGCAACATCATATATTTCTACCATCATGGGCAAAGAAAATATTACCCTTTTTGCAAAGTGGCAGCCCATTACTTTCAATATATCCGGTAATGTGGTAGATGAAGACAATGCGAATGTCATCAGCGCATCTGTTAAGCTTATGGCAGGCAGCCGTCAGGTTGCACAGGCAGTCACAGACATTCATGGAGACTTCATGATAAGTGGTGTTCCTGCAGGTAAGTATAACTTAGTTATCACGGAAGGCGACCAAAGGATTACCCTGGTTATCACTGTTTTGAACAGCAACCTTGCAACCGGATCGGTAACTTTACCAAGAGGTAAGAAAAACAGCGTGCTGGAGGTTAAACAGGGTACTCCTGATATCGTTGTTGATAAGTTAAATGACTTCTTTAACAGCGAAAAGTATACACAGGATGACAAAAATGTTGTAGATGCCGGCGGAATGGTTGAAATAAAGCTGTCCATTGAGATAAGGAATGAAAGTGGTGACAATGCGGCAGCAAATGCAAACAGCATTAAGAATTCAGCCGAAGGAAGCGGTAAAGCAGTCGGTATTTTTCTGGACTTAACCTTAAGCAAAATCATTACTCCCGCAGGTGGAGCAGCAGAACAGCCTATTCTCATAGACGAGCTTTCTGACCTGTTAATCATTGACATACCACTTCCGGCTGAGCTGCAAGGCAAGAGCGATTATGTCATTTATCGTTATCATGATGGCATGGTTCAAACAATAAACGATGTTGCAAATGCCGATGGCGAATATATTGAGGTGAGTTCAGACGGCAAATACATAAAACTTTACGTTAAAAAATTCTCCACCTATGCAATTGGTTATACAACGACTCCGACACCGACACCAACTCCAACACCGACACCGACTCCTCAAGACGACGATTCGGACGATTCAGCCGACAACACGGGTGTTAATGCAATACTGCCCAAAATCACAATTGTGCCAGGTCAGGGAGGCAGAATTGATATTGGCACTGACAATAAGAACGCTACAATTATACCTGATGACGGATATGTAATCGCTGATGTCATTATAGATGGAAAGAGCATAGGAGCAACTAAAAAATACGCCTTTACAGACGAAGAACCTCACAAAATCAACGCAGTTTTTGTGAAGAAAACCGCACGGCCATATTACATTCAAGATGATGTAAAGGTTTTCATTGGTTTCTCCGCCATTGAAGGAAACCTCTACAAGTATATTGCACCCGAAAATGTCACCGTAGAGTTTATGGATAATCAGAAGAATTTTATAGACAATACGAATGCATGGGCAAAACCAGCCATAGACTTTGTGACTGAACGTGAAATATTCCTTGGTACCGGGCAAAACAGATTCAGCCCAAATGAAGGAATGACAAGGGCTATGTTCGTAACGGTAATAGGCAGGCTTTATGAAAACTCTTTTGGCAGCGTTTCAGGTTCAGGTACTTTCTCAGATGTAGATGCAAACGCCTACTATGCCAGATATGTTGGGTGGGCAAATGAAAACGGTATCATAAAAGGGATTGGAGAAAACAGGTTCGATCCCGATGCCGATGTAACCCGCGAGCAAATGGCAGTCATTATGTATAGAGTTGCGAATCTTCTAAAAAAGACAGCAGCTGCAGACGTAACCCTCGCATATCCCGATAGCGCAAGTATTTCGTCCTGGGCTATTGAGGGGGCTGAATACTGCCAGGAAACAAAAATTATTGAAGGCAGAACCGGCGGTATCTTTGCACCGCAGCAAAATGCAACAAGAGCTGAGACAAGTGCGATACTGCAAAGGTTTATAGAAAATATACTTGAATAATTTTAGTATCATTCCAATTCCCTCATCGCATATCCGTGCGGTGAGGGAATTTTTCCTTTAGCTGCCTATTCATGGCTGCTGGAGGGTTTGGCCCCTTGGTTACCCTTATATGGCGTATGTCAAATCTATGAGTAGATGTGCCATTTTACAAAGTGGCACATTTTTTTACAACGATATGTGTTCCCCTATTTCAAAGGGTTCATTGGTTCTGGGAAATAGTGTATAATTATCCAAATTGGATGCCAGGAATATTTCGGAGAACTAAGAATTAGGAACCTCTAAAAGGAGATTTTAAAGGTTACCTAAAGAAAAGGAGCACAACTAAGATGAAAGGTGAAAAAATTTTAATCAATGTCTCCCGCATCCTCGTAGTCATCATGCTGCTCTCCGTATTCACGTTTGCCCCCGTCTCGGCCGTCGCGGCTGAAGGCGAGACACCTGAACTGAACGACCTTATTGCACAAGCAGAAGCTTTAAAAGCCGGCAACGAGGAGTTCCCACTCCAGATCAGCCATACTGACGATGGATCCGATGTGAACAAAGCTTTCCCCTGGGTGTACGCCGACGAACTCGAAGAACTTGATGACGCGCTTGAGTTCGCGCACAATCCACTCACTCCCGTCAACGAAGCCATAGCCGGCCTTGAAGAAGCAATCGTAATTTTCAATGGAAAAATCAAAGCGGACGGTTCGGATCCCTATTTCCGTCTTGACCCGGGCCCTGGCAGAATGGCGATAGATATTACCGCACCCACCAACGTCTGGACCGCAAGAACCCCGCTTGACAACCGTGTCCCCGCCGACTTTGCCGGTGGCACATTCCAAATGATTCCGTATCCTTTTGCAGATTCCCAGGGTAAAGCTGATGTGCTCCAAATTAATTATGTCCATAACGGAACAAGCACGTTCGGTGGTATCAGCATTCAATCTCCGTTATCCCCGACTGTAAATGTCACCGCAGGCGCAACGATTGAGTTTGATGTGTATTATCCCAAGAGCGCGCAGGGCAAATACATGAGGTGGAGAATCAGAAATACCAACTCTAACCTCGACAGCTACCTCAGAGATTATCCGTACAACAACCTTAACCCCGACTGGGTTGGCAGCTACAACGGTGAAACCTGGTTGGTGGCTCATCACAGCGTTACCGCCTCAACAGGTAGTTCCTCTACCTTCATTCTTGAGCTCCATGGCGAAACAAGCCGTCCCGCAGAAACCGGCATGCTCCTTGTCGCCAATATTAAAATAACCGCACCCGATCCAAACGGGATCGCGCTTCCTGATGTAGTCAACAGTGAAAACCAAAGCGTCGTAGCACCTTTAAAGAGTCTTTACAGCAGGGAAAATGGTCTGTTCATGGTCGGCGCAATCGGAGTCGGAACGGTAAATGGAATCAGAGCACGCCACTATGAAATCTTTGTCGACGGGAACAATCTCAAAGCCGATGCCACCCACCCCCGTGGCCCGAGCTGGCTGAAAAGCATTAACGGTGATGCTTTGAGCGGTGCGACCACCACTCCCGGCATTGGTGAATACAGTTTTCCCACCAGCTCTTATCAGGCGATTAGGGATTCCGGAACTCCCGGACAATATAAGAGTCATGCGCATGTTCTGGCATGGTACAACCAGGCCCCTGGTTGGATGAGACAAATGATTCCTGCGAACCTTCCTGCCGGATATAACGGCACAACCGATTTCTACGGATTGGGCAATGGCGTTACAACCACGGTGCCGGTAGACAAAGAAATGGCCAGAAGAGTGCAGTTTAACCACACCATGTATGTGATGCGGCACTTCCTGACCACAGATACGAAATATGGCTCCAGCGTATCCCGTGGAGTAATTCCCTTCAACTCATGGGACGTACTCAACGAGGAAGTACACGAAAGCCGCCACAGCGAGCTCATTCCCACGGATGTGAACAACTGGAGAACGAGCCTCAAACACACCAACTGGCTTGTTGCAATGTCGGATGATCTCATTGGCGGCGACATCACGGAGCATTACATATACCTTCTCTTCAAATACGCACACATCGCAGCACCCAATGCTCAGATGGCAGCGGCTTATAAGGCTAACTACGATAGCCTTCCCGAGTACATGAAGCTTGATGGGCATGATACTGACGGCAGCATTGATGCGTATATTGTGAACGATCCTCCGAAACTGACCTACAACGATTACGGCATTGCTTCCCGCAGCAAAGCCAGGACTGTATACAACATGGTATTGGCACTGAACACCGCGTGGCTCTCGGATCCGCTGTATGACGGAAGACCCCTTATTGAAGACGTTGGTATCCAGGGACACGATTCGCTTGGAAAGACCCTTGCGAGCGATAACCAATATGCCATGGCCCTCTATGCATCTCTCATAGACCGGGGTCTTCTTTCGGGTATTTCCTTCTCGGAATTTGACCTTAAGATGCCGACCAACGCTCCCGGCGGAGGTGCGACTGCCCCTGCAGTACTCAATGTCAAACAGTCCGACGCACTTGGTTATCAGTATGCGCTGATGTACAAGCTGTTCACCAAATTCGCTCCATATATCGATCACATCATCAGCTGGGGCGTATCCGGTTCAGGATGGCAGGGAAGCTATGTGCTGTTTGACGGTCAGAGCAATGCCAATGCCGGCTACTACGGCGCCATGAACCCGAACAGATTCATTCTTGGACATTCCTACCTGGATGAGTTCTTTGAAGGTGAATACGAGAAACTTCAGGACAGCTATAGTATTGACCTTGGCGATCTGGGGATTTATACACTCTGTGATAAAACACTTTTGCGTTCAAAAATTGCTGAGGCACAGGAGTTGAATGCATCCGAATATACTGCCGAAACATGGGCGGTATTGCAGACGGCATTGAGTGATGCCATTGAAGTAAGGGATGATCTGAGCGCGGATCAACCAGCCGTGGATGCAGCGACGCAAGCATTGCAGGCAGCCATCGACGGGTTGGTAAAGGAAACTGCTGTAACACTCACTGGCAGCAGCATCGTTCTGCCGGGAGAGACCTTTACGGTGGGTATTCATTTGAATAACCTTACCAGAACCGTATATGCCCAGGACATCATCCTGACCTATGATACCGGATTGTTTGAACTTGTTTCACCTGATGCAGCAGACGGTACTGAGATTATAGAAACAGATACGTCTACTCCAGGCAGTATCAGATTGATAAGTGTCAGCTTCCAGGGAGTAACAGGGGAAAGCACACCGATTTTGGAAGTCAGCTTTAAAGCGAAGACCGGAGTTGCTGCCGGATCAGGCAGTATTTCAATCACAAAAGCCGATCTCGGTGTCATGCCCGAAGGAGCGGTGATTCAGGCCATGTTGGCCACAAAGACCGTCGCTGTGGATGCGGTAGACAAGACTGCACTGGCTGCAGCAATAGCGGATGCACAAGCCCTGTGTGACAGCGCAGTGACAGGAACGGATATTGGCCAGTACCCTGAAGCAGCCAAGGCAACATTCCAGGCAGCCATTGATGCAGCCGCTGCCGTCAATGCAGATGAGAATGCAACGCAGTCTGAGGTTGATACTGCAGTTGAAATGTTGAACCAGGCGAAAGCTGCTTTTGAAGCATCTGTGATTACGGAACAGCCGGTCGATAAGAGTATACTGAACACTGCAATCACAGCAGCTCAGGCTTTGAATGACAGCATTATCACAGGTATAGAGAACGGACAATGCTTTGCATCTGATAAGGCAGCATTCCAGGCAGCTATTGATGCGGCAATTGCTGTCAGTGCAGATGAGAATGCAACACAGGTTGAGGTTGATACGGCAGTTGATGATCTGAATGCAGCAATGGCCGCCTTCGAAGCAGCGATTATCAGCGATACGACGGGAGACCTTAACGACAATACAATCATCGACGTAGGTGACCTTGCAATCGTTGCCTACTATTACGATGCAGACCTTGCCATCAACCCTGAAGCGAAGGTTGCAGATATCAACAAGGATGGCGTGGTAGACATCCTGGATCTTGCATTCATTGCAAGAAGAATACTGAACTAAATTTTATGGTAACAGACAAGCAGGGGGACTTCCCCCTGTTTGCCTGCACTTCCATCCTGCCCAGGATGAATATATTTCCGCGAACAAACACCTCAAAAGACATTCGCTTTATCCTTATAAGCCGTGTTCAGTGAGCAGCATTGATAACATAAGGCTTTTTTAACTGCCTGTCAGGTAATTTAATACCCAAAGCATCATGATACCTGGCGTTTCTTCAAATAGATTATCTGCTGCCGCTCATAAAATTCATAGGAAATAGAGGAAATTAATACGACTCGAAGAATAATCTCCATGGGTATATGTTTTCAAAAGGTACTTTTTCTGCTGTAGAATGTGGAGATTGGCCGGGTTATGGCGTAATGCCGGAAAAAGTTTACGGCATTATACCAATCGATCCGGTTAGAATTTGATGTGAAAGCATTAAATTCGCTGATTCAGTTAAAAGGGAAATCCATCACAGGTAAAACGTTTTTCTTGAGATGTTTGGAGTATTTCCGGTTCCAGGAGCACAGACACGTATAGTAATAAGAATACCAGGTTAAGGAAGATGTGGTATGTATGTATAAACTGCTTATTGCTGACGATGAGAAGATAGTTCTTGATTCAATCAGATTTATTATCGAGAAAAACTTTATCGATGTGGTTGTCATCGGAACAGCGAGGTCCGGACGTGAAGCCATTGAAAAGGCTGAAACCCTGAAGCCCGACATTATTTTCATGGATATCAGGATGCCGGGGATTAATGGCATAGAGGCTATACGGGAAATACGAGCCAGGCTGAACAATGTCATTTTTGTGATCCTGACTGCCTGTGACCAGTTTGATTTCGCCAAGGAAGCGGTGAAGCTGGAAGTAACGGAGTATCTGCTGAAGCCCGTGAACCGTGAAAAGATAGTGAAAACAATTAAAAAATCCATTGAAATCATCAGCAGCAACAGGGAGAAATGGAAAAGAGAGCTGGAACTGAAGGAAAGGCTGGAAAGTGTATTGCCCATTCTTGAAAACAGCTTTATCTATTCCATGCTGTTTTTTAAAGACCATAGCAGGGAACTGGACAGTTACAGGGATATCCTGGAACTGGATGAAGAGGGTGGATATATCATTACGGTTAAATTCGGCGAAACCAAAAGTGGGGGCAACGTGGGCAACCGAGTTGGGATGAATGTCAGGAGCCAGGACTTTTACCATTCCTTCAGGGACATCTTCAAGAGTAAGTGCAAGTGCCTGATAGGTCCTCTCATGCTGAACAGAATATTTGTCTTTATCCCTGTTTCTGTGAAAGAGGATGAATCTGCCATGAAGCTTGAAGCCGTCAGTATTGCAGAATATGTTTACAACTCGCTGGCAGAAAAAGCGGGAGTAGAACTATTTATAGGAATCGGAAGAGTATACTGCACTTTGAAAAACATCTCCAGGTCTTATGAGGAATCTCTCAGAGCTGTAAATTTTCTGGCAGGCAGCGGTTTCATCCATATCATGGATGTGCCGACGGAAGCAGGCTCTTTATCGGAGTATCCCCAGGAAAAGGAAAAACTGCTGTTGGACAAGGCGGCAACGGGTGATACGGAAGTATGCATACAAGCCTTTAATCAAATCTATGACTGGCTGTTCAAGGAGTATCCCTCGTCTCCGCGTGTCATTAAGATAAAGCTGCTGGAGCTGATGGTCCTGATACAACGTTTGGGATGCAATTACAAGATTGAAGGCGAAGAGTACCTTAAAATCGGCGATTATGTGGAAGAACTCTTAAGCATTGAAAACCCGATAGAACTTAAAGTGTGGTGCAGGGAAAGAATTGAGCATGTTGCACAGCGTATAAGCGGTACGAAGGAGACGAGAGTAAACAGCAGCCTGATTCTGAAAGCAATACAGTTCATAAAGGAACATTATCGAAGTGAAATCACCCTTGAGGATATTTCCAGGGAAGTGAACATTAGCTCACATTACTTCAGCAAGCTCTTTAAGGATGAGGTGGGAGAGAATTTTATAGATTATGTTACCTCAATGAGAATTCAGAAATCAAAGGAGCTTCTTATGGAAAATCAGCTGAGTATCAAGGAAATCAGTTTTGAGATAGGGTATGGAGACCCGAACTACTTCAGCAGGATATTTAAAAAGGTTGTGGGGATTTCACCTACGGAGTATAAGGAAGTAACACAAACATAGGCCTATAGGGCATTCAGTGATCCCTTGCGCTCGTGGAATACGAACCTGAGAGAGTAAAATATTTCTAGTAAATGCAGAGGAGTAAGGCGTATGAACAATAAAAGGTTCTCGTCGCAAAAATTGGTATATCTTATTTTTGCAGTACTGTTGATGTCCATGACTTTAAGCTGCAGCATGCTCAATTTTTCAGATACGGGTAAGATTCTTTCTGTTGGCAATCACCAGGCAGCAGAACCCGGCACATCTCTTACATCACCTTCAAAGCAACTATCAGCAGTCCCGGAAGGTTACCGCGCGGTCTGTTCTGACGGTGATACCTATATTGCTGTGGGTTCAGACGGACGGATTGACAGGATAAGGCCTGATAAAACGGTAACCAGGATACCTGCTGCCGCTGCGTGCCTGAATGATGTGATTTCTATAAATGGTACTGCTGTCGCTGCAGGGGATGATGGTGTTATACTCTGTGCAAAAGACGGAGGAGACTTTAAAGAGGTAAACAGCGGTACGACGGAGTCCCTCTATAGCTTAGCCCTTTTTCATGAGATATTTTTGGCCGCCGGGGCCGACGGAACACTGCTTTGTTCTCCCGACGGTGAGCACTGGACATCCATGAAGTCCGGAACAGAAAACAACATTCTTTCCATAGCGGCCAATGAACAGATGTGTATGGCAGTTACCCGAGAGAGTGAGATACTAATTTCTACTGATGGTGAGACATGGAATATTATGGATTATAACACATTTTATAAAGGCTGTTCAGAGCCTTGTCTGTTCAGAAGCGTACGTGCCTGCAGTGATGCGTTCTTCATTGCGGGTGAGTATCTCAACTTCCCGGGAACTCCCGCCATTCTCTCCACAGATACCGGAGAGATATGGAGTGAGCATGTTCTGAATGAAATTAACGATAAGCCCGCCGAAGAATTTTACCCGCTTATTATAAATGCCGTTGCTTTAGACTGGGACCAGCTTGTCGCAATATGCAACGACGGGATGCTTCTCACTGTGACAGAATGTATCGTGTGCAACAAGCTGGATGTTCTGTGCGACAAAAATATCAATGACCTCGCATCGGGAAATGGTTTTCTCATTCTCGTAGGAGATGATTTCTGGTTTGATATCTGCAAAAGCGATGCCTTTCGCCAGTTCCACATAGCTGCAGCACAAGCTTTGAAGGACTATAACAATGGCGCTTACATTGTTGATGTACGTACAGACAATGAATATACTCAGCAGCATATCAAGGGA
>JAEZBW010000614.1 GCA_023426765.1 Bacillota bacterium | reverse complement strand
ATCCAGCCCGACGAGATTATGACACTGAACGATCTGTTGCATTTCTGCCTGATCATTTCAGCTAATGAAGCTTCCAATGTCATTGCCGAAAACGTTTCTCCCACCAAAGATATTGACGGGTTTGTGGCAATGATGAACCAGAAGGTTCAGCAGCTTGGCCTTACCAATACACATTTTACAAACACCTTCGGTCTGGATAATGAAAACCATTACACCACCGCCAGGGATTTATCCATCATTGCCAGAAAGGCAATGGAACTCCCCACTTTCAGAGAAATCGTCATCAAAAAGACGGTACCCCTGCCAGATACCAACTTTAAAAAAGCCGATGACTGGGACAAATGGCACAATGAATCCACCAACAAGCTGCTTGGCAGCGTTTCAGAGCATTATACCCAGGTGACCGGCATAAAGACGGGTTTCACCAGCACTGCAGGCCGATGCCTGGTCTTCTCGGCAATCAATGACGATGGGCTGGAGCTGGTAGGCGTCATTCTTGGGGCACAGAACAATGACATCCTGTTCAAGGAATGCAAAGACCTTCTTGAATATGGGTATAAAAACTACAAGTACCAGACGCTGGTTTCGTCGGATGAATTCTTCGGGCGATATGAAGTGATGGATGCCATGGACAATATTCCTGTGGATCTTCAAACCCTCGGCGATGTTACCTATCTTTTGCCCACCTCTGCCGAACGGCTGGCTGCCGAGGTTACAACAAAAGAAACATTAAATACGCCTTTTACCGCTCCGGTTCAGAAGGGGCAGGTTCTCGGAACAAAAACATGGTATTACCAGGATCAGGAAATTGGTTCCATTCAACTGGTTGCCATGAATGATATTGAGAAAACACTTACGGCAAAAATACGGGACAGGTTCAGAGAAATCGTCAAGGATCAGCTGCTTCGGAATATCCTGATCATCAGTATTATCGTTATCTTTGCATTTATCCTCCTCAGAATCATTCTGCGCAGCGTTTCACGCAGAAGAAACAGTTACCGCAGGCACTACAGGTTATAGACGGAGTATTCATAAAACAGTTCATTTCCCGTTACACGCTACCCATCTGAACATTACATAATCTACCATATCAAGGCTTGGAGCAAACCCGAAACCTTTGCGCCAGGCCTTTTTCAGTTTATCCCCTCACTGGATTGTTTCCTTTCAACAGAAAGGTCTTTCAACAGGGCATGGATAATTGGGGTCCAATGCCTTGTTTTTTATGCCCGTTCAAGGCAATACTATGAAAAAAAATTTTTACGGAAACAACAGGGTGTCAATTTACATCAAAAAATGGAGGAAGAAGGACAAACCAGAAGATCTGTGCATTTGTACATCCGGTATCGGGCAATGCCTTCTGATAATCGCCAAAACGCGTCAAATCAGGCTTTGACAATGATGCTTCCAGGTGTTAAACTGCACTGGTTGCGCCTGTTTGGCGCGGTTTATTTTTTCTTACATACCTGGGGGTTACACCATGTTAAAGCCAAAACTATTTACTACACTGAAGGGATATACCTTCAGTCAGTTTACCAGTGATCTGACAGCAGGTTTAATTGTGGGAATCATTGCATTGCCGTTGTCCATCGCGCTGGCCATCGCTTCGGGGGTATCTCCGGAAAAAGGCCTGATAACCGCCTGTGTCGCTGGTTTCTTTATTTCATTCCTCGGCGGCAGCCGTGTGCAGATAGGCGGCCCAACCGGAGCTTTCGTCGTCATTCTGTACGGTATCATCGCCCAGCACGGTCTCAGAGGCCTGACGCTGGCAACCATCATGGCCGGTGTCATTCTGATGATCATGGGGTTCCTGAAATTCGGCAGTTATATCAAATTTATTCCCTGGCCCATCACCTCTGGTTTCACAAGTGGCATCGCCATTGTTATTTTTTCCACGCAGCTGAAGGATTTTACCGGGATTGTCACTGACCATGACCCGTCGGAATTTCTTGAAAAGCTCGCAAAGCTATGGGAGTTCAGGGATACAATATTCCTCCCTTCGCTGCTCATCGGGATAGGTTCTTTTCTGCTGATTTATTTCTGGCCGAAGAAAATTAAGAAAATACCCGGCACATTGGTCGCCATTCTATTGAGTACCCTTGCCAACAGCCTGTTCCATCTAGATGCGGAAACCATTGGAAGCCGCTTCGGACAGCTGACCGCCTCCTTTTCCTTCCCGGATTTCACCGGCGTTACCTTGCAGGAGATTCAGGCTTTACTGCCTTCAGCCTTTACCATTGCCATCCTGGCAGGCATCGAGTCCCTGCTTTCGGCTGTGGTTGCAGACGGTATGACCGGAGGAAAGCACAGGCCCAACATGGAGCTGATAGCCCAGGGCGTTGCGAATATTTTCTCGGCTTTGACAGGTGGTATTGCAGCAACCGGTGCCATCGCAAGAACCGCTGCCAATGTTAAGAACGGCGGGCGGACTCCTGTTGCCGGCATTGTGCATTCCATTGCGATTCTGATCATGATGTTCCTTTTCATGCCCTATGTGTCGTTGATCCCGATGTCCTGCCTTGCAGCGATCCTGATCAACGTGGCCATCAACATGGGCGAATGGAAAGTCTTCAGGGTTTTATGGAAAGCACCGAAAAGCGATTTTGTGATTTTTCTTCTCACCTTTGTGCTGACCATCCTGTTTGATTTGGTGGTTGCCATCGAGGTTGGCATGGTTCTTGCCGCTATCCTCTTTGTAAAGCGAATGGCGGATGTTTCGGATGTACGGCCTATTTCTGATGAAATTACCGATCTGCCCGATCCCGACAATCCGCTGGAACTGCTGAAGATTCCCGTACCTAAGCAGGTACAGGTTTACGAGGTAAACGGCCCGTTCTTCTTCGGTGCGGCCACCCGCTTTACCGAGGTGATGGGTGAGATATCGGTTTTCCCGAAGGTATTCATTTTACGGCTTCGTCATGTTCCGGCAATGGATGCGACAGGACTGAATGCCCTGAAGCATTTGAAGAAGCAGCTGGATAAGCACGGTACGATCCTGATCCTTTCCGGTATACAGGATCAGCCCATGACTGCGCTTGAAAAATCCGGTTTTATCGATAAACTGGGACGCGAAAATGTACATAGACATCTGAACGGTGCAGTGAAGATGGCGAACCAATTGGTGAATCACGCGTTCGATGGTGAAATTGAAGAAGGCGAGTCTGCTTAGCAGCCTCGCTTTTTTTAGGCGGAAAGTGTATGGGATTAAGCGTATTGATGCCATCCTGAGTGTAACGAAGGATCTCAAAACGAGTATAGCTTATAGAGACATCCTGATGGTATAATGAGAAGAAACCGACGAAAGAGACTTTTGATGAATACACTCAGCGAGAAATTACTAACCTGGTACAACTTAAATAAACGGGATTTACCCTGGAGGCATACCTCGGATCCTTATGCGATCCTTGTGTCGGAAATCATGCTTCAGCAAACCAGGGTGGATACGGTCATTTCCTATTATCATCGTTTTCTTGAACGTTTCCCAACGGCAGCCTCCCTGGCGCAAGCCGAAGAAGATGAAGTACTGAACCTGTGGAAGGGCCTTGGGTATTATTCTCGTGCCCGAAACCTGCACAAGGCTGCAAAAGAAATTTGTACCAATTATCAGGGCATTTTCCCTGCAGATTTTGAACGGGTGCGCAAGCTCCCCGGCGTGGGCGATTATACTGCAGGAGCGATTATGAGTATTGCCTTCAACCAGCCTTTCCCCGCAGTTGATGGAAATGTTCTGCGTGTTATTGCCAGAATTTTCGGTATCGAAGGCGATATAACCCTGCCCGAATCAAAAAAGGAGATCAGTGGCATAGTAACAGAGCTGATTCCTGCGGATCATGCCGGTGACTTTACACAAACCTTAATGGAGCTTGGAGCGACCGTCTGCACCCCAAATACCCCACTGTGTGAAAAATGCCCCGTTTCCCCAAACTGCACGGCTTATTTGGATCAGAAAACAGAACTGTTACCGGTGAAGCAAAAAAAAGAGAAACCACACGCGCAGAGTTTTTATGCCCTTATCCTGGTTCACGATCAGCATCTGCTGATGACACGAAATCATCCAGGCACACTCCTGAAAAACCTCTGGGGTGTTCCTCTCATTGAAAAGACAGAAATGACCGAATTACCCTGTGATGACCTTCAAAAACAAATACTAAACCAAACCGGAGTAACTGCACAGGCGGCATTTCAGTCTATGGGAAAAATCAAGCATGTGTTTACTCACCGGATATGGGAGATGGAGATTCTCGTTTGCCCACATTGTTCGGAGCATGTACCAAACACGGAATTCCACTGGATTTCTTTTGAGGCATTGCGGGATTTACCCATTCCAACCGCTTTTATGAAATTGCTGAAGGCCACCGGTCTGGCATGATTTCCATAACCGGGCTTCCAATTGAACTAAGTTGACATATATGATATTCTTAAGAGAAAAACTGGGAATTGTTTGAGCTCCCGGTAGTTCATTCTGTGCCAATCTTTCATAAAGGTAAGGAAGGTAATTTAATAGCAAAGCTGGAAGCCGGCCGAATGGAATACACGGCCTGCCAGGTGGGCCACAACTACTTTTGAAATGCAATTGGAGGAGCTATGATAAAAGCAGTTATTTTTGATATGGATGGCGTCATTATAGACAGCGAACCCCTTCATTATGAGTCGGATCTGTTAACCTTGAAGCACTTCGGGATAGAAATATCTCCTGAAGCGCTGAACCAGTATGTGGGAGTCTCAAATCGCGTTATGTGGGAAGATCTGAAGGAAAAATACAATCTGGCGGCATCTGTTGATCAATTGCTGGAAAAACAGTCGTGTACCAAACAACACCTGATAGGGAGTAAAAAACTGGAGCCCATCACCGGTATCCCCGGCTTATTGGAGGAAATAAAAAACGCCGGTGTGAAGATAGGGCTGGCCTCTTCTTCAGACAGGTCTTTTATTGAAATGATATTAAACAGCCTGGGAATCATCGGCTTTTTTGAGGTGATTGTCAGCGGAGACGAAATAAAAAAGAGCAAACCGGAGCCTGATATCTTCCTGAAAGCGGCAGAAGAATTAAAGGTTAACCCAAACGACTGCCTTGTCATTGAAGACTCTCAGCACGGGGTGAAGGCCGCCGGCCTGGCGGGAATGCAATGCATAGGGTTTCAGAACCCAAACTCCGGGACACATGATTTATCCCTGGCTGATGTAGTGGTTACATCTATCACCGAAATCTGTTTTGCCAAATACCGTTGATCTCAGTTACTGTTCACATCACAATAGAGTTAGCGGGTGATTTGGGTGATTTTGGTGACGAATGACAAAACTCTACGAAGCCTCGCTTCATACAGAAAAGTTAAATGCGTGCAGCCTGAGCGACCCAGGATATGGAGACCTCAGCCTAAATAATGAACAGATAAATCCTGGATTCCCGTAATTCCAAACGAGGAAACCTCGTTATAACGTGATAGAAAGTTCCGCATAATCCGCATAAAATCTACTTAAAACAAGATTTTTAATATATCTATATTGATTTTCGATGCATCGTTTGGTATAATATTACCAAACGAGGTGAACTGTATGTCATATACGATAAACAGTCTTGATAAGCGCAGCGGAATTACATATGTATACGCCGTAGATTCCTATTGGGACAAGGAAAAGCAACAGT
>JAEZBW010000611.1 GCA_023426765.1 Bacillota bacterium | reverse complement strand
GGATTCCGCCGAAAACATTTTCATATCGCCCTTCTCCATATCCAGTGCGCTGACCATGGCGCTGAACGGAGCGGAAGGAAATACCCGTACTGAAATGGAAAAAGCTCTGCATTATGAGGGAACGACCCGCGAAGAGCTGAACCGGGGATATGCCTATGAAAATAACCGGTTTTCCAGCCTGGATCAAAAGGTTACGCTGCAAATCGCAAATTCCATTTGGGTCCGGGACGGTTTTGAGATTAAGAAAGACTTTATCGACATGAACCGCAGGTATCTGCGCGCTGAAGCACAGACGCTGGATTTCGATGATCCTTCATCAGCAGACATAATCAATGGCTGGGTTTCAGAGAAAACAAACCGGCTGATCCCTTCCGTCATTTCACCGCCAATTCCGCCAAGCGCAATCATGTACCTGATCAATGCCATTTACTTTAAAGGGGAATGGACGACGGAATTCAAGCCTGAAAACACACAACAGAAGGATTTTCAGGCATTGGACGGCAAAACCGATACGGTTTCGATGATGCAGCGAAAGGGCAAAATCGATTATTTCACGAATGGAGAATTGCAAGCCGTCCGCCTGCCATACGGAAATGAAAAAATCAGTATGATTCTTGTTCTGCCTAAAAAAGAACTCAACCAGTGGATTAACGGCATGAACGCAGATAAATGGAAAGAACTTGTTACAGGGTTCCATCCGGTTCGGGATCTGGAACTGCAGATTCCCAAATTTAAAATGGAATATGGGCTGAAGCAGTTAAACGGTGCATTGAACGGGTTGGGGATGAAGGAAGCCTTTTCGGACGGAGCGGATTTTTCAGGGATTGCAGAGAATATTTGCATCAGCCAGGTTCTTCATAAGGCAGTTGTCGATGTAAACGAGCAGGGCACCGAAGCTGCAGCCGTCACATCGGTAGAAATGGTATTCACTTCTGCACAGGAACCGGTAGCATTCATAGCGGATCGCCCGTTTTTCTTCGCAATCGTAGACAACGAAGAAGGAAACCTGCTGTTCATGGGCAAAAAGGTAACCGGCGACAGAGAGTAAGTATTGCAGTTTCCGGTTATTATGTTACAATTTCAACTGTATCATTACTGTCCGGAAGAGGTTCACCGTGAAATTTACATACAGACATACCTTGCATGCCAGCTATCTGGGATATGTCACACAAGCCATCATCAATAACCTGCCACCGCTGCTGTTTGTTACCTTTCAAAGGGAGTTTACCATATCCCTCGAGCAAATCGGCCTTTTGATCTCGGTCAATTTCGGGGTGCAGCTTTTAACCGATCTGGTGGCTGTTAAACTGATAGACAGGATAGGTTACCGGGTTGGAATTGTATGTGCGCATGTGCTCAGTTTTTTGGGACTGGTTGCTTTTTCGGTTTTACCCTTTGTCTTTTCCTGGGGTTATACGGGGCTGCTGATATCAATGACCCTCTGCAGTATCGGCGGAGGCTTGCTGGAGGTACTGGTAAGCCCGATTGTGGAAGCCCTTCCGGGAGAAGAAAAGGCTACGGCGATGAGCCTGCTGCATTCCTTTTATTGCTGGGGGCAGGTCGCTGTGGTTCTGTTGTCTACGGTCTTTTTCCTGACGGCAGGTGTTGGGAAGTGGTATTACCTGCCGGTTTTGTGGTCCATCCTGCCTCTTGTGAACACATTTTTCTTTGCAAGGGTGCCGTTAAGGTCGCTGGTGGAAGACGAAAACAGGCAGCCCCTGCGTCAGCTGTTCAAACGCAGACTGTTCTGGTTGTTTATATTGTTAATGGTATGCGCCGGTTCCTCAGAACTGGCCATGTCCCAATGGGCATCCCTTTTTGCCGAGCTTGGCCTGGGGGTTTCCAAGTTTGTCGGAGATCTTCTGGGACCCTGCACCTTTGCCATAGGGATGGGTCTGGTCAGATTTCTATATGGAATTAAGGGATCGAAGCTAAAGCTGGAAAGAATGCTGGTGTTGTCCAGTATTCTATGCATTTTCAGCTACCTTGTTACGGTTTTTTCTCCCTTTCCGCTTCTATCACTGGTCGGCTGCGCTACATGCGGAGTTTCGGTAGCAATGCTTTGGCCGGGAACCTTCAGCCTCACATCACGGCATTTTCCCCGGGGAGGCACTGCAATGTTTGCCGTGCTGGCTTTGGCCGGAGATTTAGGGTGCTCTGCAGGCCCGGGTCTGGTAGGGTACATCTCCAATAAAGTGCAAAAGCTTGCTTCGTCTCAAATGCTGCCGTGGATAAAAGATACGACCGAGTTGGGTTTAAAGCTCGGGCTGCTGTTTACGGTCATTTTCCCCGTCGTGATGTTCGTCGGGTTCTCCCTGCTTATTAAAAGAAACCGAGCCCCCGTGTGATTACATAAGAAACCCTCGCGGCTATGCCGGAACCCTTGCTGTGAGAGTGACAAGGGTTTTATTGCAACAGAGCATTTGCTTTAGCAGTTGCTCCATACCGGGGTTCCATGAGCAAAAAATAAACGGAGCTTGCGACCAGCCATGACAACGAAGTTCTAGCTTCGTTATATTGAGGCGGAGATATGTTCACCATCTGATTAGTAATCGGTTCCCACCACACGACAGAGATGGGGGTAGGACATTAGATCCTCGTTACAGCTCTTTCAGTACCGAAACAAGTTCAATGAGCGCTTGCGCGAATTGTGCGCCAAAACGCGGGCGCTGAAAGCGCCTACCTTGCGCGTTTTGTGTGCAACGCGCCGCGAGCATTTTATCAAATGTCCTTCAGTGGGGGATTGTACCCACC
>JAEZBW010000582.1 GCA_023426765.1 Bacillota bacterium | reverse complement strand
GGCCACTCTGGCGGAAGAAAACCTGAAAGTCACCATTTTCATCATGAACAACAACGCTCTGGGGCTTGTCAGACAGCAACAGGAGTTATTCTACGGCGGGAATTTCATTGCAAGCAGGTTTACAAGCAAGCCGGACTTTGTAAAAATAGCTGAAGGCTTCGGTGTAAAAGCCTATCGTTTGAGAGAAGGATCTGCGCTTGAGGAAATCCTTGCAAAGGCATTCAACTGTGAAGGACCTTGTTTGGTGGATGTAACCATTGATCCATCGCTGAATGTTCTTCCAATGGTTGCTCCGGGTGGTGCGAATATTGAGATGATCAGCTAATCCAAGGACATTATTGCCATGGCCATCCGAGCCGGCTCCTGGCGAAGTGAAGGATCTTATCCGGAACAGAATCCTTCATAACAGAAAAAGCGGCGGTTGTCCTAAAGAGAGGGAAAGGACGAACCGCCGTTTTATTAAAACCATGAAACGCTTTTTATTCCATCAGCTTCACGCCATAAAGGCCGTAATCATTCTGGGTTTCACTCACCTCACCGCTGGTGACCGAACGAATGAACTTCCCGGTGACGATGGACAGGTTCCCCGAACCGGCAACACCTTCCAGAAAGAAGGAAGCAAATCCGACCACTTCTACCGTTGCGCGACCATTCACATTCAATGAGTCCACAATTACAACGGTGATCACTCTGGGACAATCAGGTTCAAAATCATCAGAGGTACAGGCGGGGTAATGGCTGCAATTCATCAGCAATGTTTCAATTCCCTGCTCGGTCGGGCCGCTCATGTTACCGGGCTCGGTGTCGATGTGGTCTCCGACAAACAACCTTCCTGAAAAGCCATTGACGATATTGTTGTAATACACATGGCCTCCGGGGCCGCCCAGCTCAATCGGCCCATAATTTCCGGTAACTCCGCTGCCGGTTTTCAGCTCATAGGTTTCACCGAATATCAGCTCCTGGTTCTCAATTGCGAAAGGCCTGGCGCCGGTTACGCCCGATACCGGAAGCACAACAGCGCTTGCTGTAGCGGAAACGGTGGAACTATGAAAACCGAGTACCGGGGCCAAAAAGAAATTGACATCCTTTTCGGCACGCACCCTTAAACCTGTCCGTGAGTCATTCACCTCTATCTGAACCGAAGCAGGGTCAATCCGGTTTTTTGCGATATAGTCACGAACCTTTGCCTCGGCCTGCTGCGGATGATAAATCAGTTCCTGCGCTCCAGCGAGCACTGAAGCATCCACTGCGTTGGTCAGCCTGTTTTTTTCTACGACCATCAGGCCGAAATCGGCAACCAGGGAAGATACTGCCAGCAAAACCGTCAGCGAAATGCAATAAACGATGATGGAAGAACCGCGGTTGTTTCGAAAATGAAGCATAATTGCCCCCCTCCTTTATTTCAATCATAACCCTGCTGAATTCAATGAACCATATGCCAATGCTCTTATCGCCATGGGACCATGGACCCAAATGCCTCAACCTCCCCATATGAAACCGGAAGGAAAAATGATCCTGTTACAATTTGATGACATCACAGCAATAGGGCCGAAGAACTATGGTCAAAGAAAAATCTGGTCGATATAATATAAGAAAGGGAAGATTTTGTCCAGAACAAAAGAAAAGTGAGGTTCCTATGAGGAAAATAAAGGTTTTTACTGCAATTCTATGCGCTTTGCTTCTGATGCTGCCGTGGATCAACGCCAATGGAGCGGAAGGTTCCGGCGATATCCGGATCGGTTTAAATTATGGAAATGATTCTGTGGCCAGTGTTTCGGTTAAAGCTGCCGCAGGGGTTGACATCGGCTATTCCGAAGCCGGAGGTGTTTTTAAACTGCTGCTCGACCAGCCCGGGAACAAAGCTGTTATCATCTGTAAGGATGGGAATTTTGTCAAGACCGATAAGGGAGATTTACTTGAATACTCACCCACTGAAGGGGTTCCCTACGCCGGGGAGGTAATCGGCCCCTGGCATCTGAAAATCGGAGACAATACTGCAGATTTCAATACAGCCTACAGCATGGCCGCTGCCGCTGAAAAATCCGGAGTGAAGGCGTATGTTGTATATGAAAAAGGATGGCAGGTCTGGACGGGCTTTTATGTTGATCAAAGAATGGCGGAAGAAGCTGCCGGCAAGATAAAAGCAGCGCTGGGAATCGACAAGGTTACAGTTACGCCTGAAAGCTTTTCCAGGCTGATCATATATGATGAGAAATTCAATGTTTTGATGGTATATGGCGGAACAGACGGCTATTTGCAGGTATGGCCGAAGCAGCAGAACAATCCCTATGTACTGTCAGCCAACAGCAAACAATACAGGGGATATTTGGAAATCCGCAGATATACCGGCAGTGATATGACTTTGATCAATATTCTGGATATGGAGCATTACCTTTACGGTGTGGTTCCGGCAGAAATCGAGGCCGATGCTCCTCTTGAAGCTGTAAAGGCGCAGGCTGTAGCCGCCCGTACTTTTGCATTGAAGAACCTTGGTAAAAACAATAAATGGGGTTTTGATCTGACAGATTCAACTTCCGATCAGGTGTACAAGGGATATGATGGGGAGAGAGCCTATTCAAACCAGGCAGTGGATGAAACCAAAGGGAAGAAAATGCTGTATAACGGAAAGCCGGCCAGCGTTTTCTATTTCGCTTCCAGCGGCGGACAGACTGCAAACGTCAAAGACGTGTGGGGGTCGGACATTCCCTATCTGGTCAGCGTCCCCGATCCGTATGAGTCTGAAA
>JAEZBW010000567.1 GCA_023426765.1 Bacillota bacterium | reverse complement strand
GTGTGGGGGGGCCCATCTTTGTTGCTATATATCCCAAACCTTTATGATCCGGTATTCCAGCTTTTCGTTCAGATCGACTTCCTTATGACGGGGAAGCATTTTTCCCTGTTCATTCATGACTACCCTGACAACCGGCCGCGTAGGAAAAAATTTGTTGTATTTTGAAACCAGCCCTTTTTCTCCGGTGTTCAGAACAACTGCTGTCCCTACCGGGAAATAAGCCACATATCGGATGAAGGTATCTACGATCTCCTTGTCAAAATGGTGGGAAGCTAAAGAGGTAATATAATCAATCACTTCATGATGCATCAGCTTTTTCCGGTATACCCTGTCGGAGGTCAGTGCATCATAAACATCTGAAACCGCCACAACCCTTGCAGCCTTATGGATATTGTCACTTTTCAGGTGATGCGGATATCCGCTTCCATCTGAGCGTTCGTGATGACCCAGGGCGATAAAGGAGGCGGTCATGCTGATTCCATTTGTATCTTTCAGAATTTCATACCCATAATAGGTGTGCCTTTTAATTTCATCAAACTCATCGTTGGTGAGCCTGCCGGGTTTTTTCAGAATCTGCTGCGGAATCCTTACCTTGCCGATATCGTGCAGCATGGAACCTACGCCAAGCTCACGGAGCTTGTCCCCACTGTAGCCCAGGCCTATGCCGATAACCAGTGAATAGATGCAGACGTTGACGCTGTGAGAAAATGTGTAATCATCCACCGAACGGATGTCGGACAGATTAACAATGATATCCCCATTTGCCAGAATACCTGAAATGATTTTATCGACGACTTCCATCACCCTTTGGCCGTCAATGCTGGTTCTTATGGAGGTATTGACCATCATATCCCTGACAAGCTGTTTCGCCTCGGTGACGATATCTTCCCGTATGAACTCAGGAACATGGATGTCTTTTGAGATTTCATCCTCTATAAAAATATCTGTAATACCATTTACCTGGAGTCTTTTTATGTACTCGTCGTTCAGCTCCATGCCGGAAATGAGCAATACTTTACCTTCCAGTGTCATGATTGTTTTTGCCAGTATTGCACCTGCCTGAATTTGATCCAGGTTAATCCTCCGCACCTTGCCGCAGCCTCCTAAATTAAAAGTCAGATAAGATAAGGACAAACAGGATAAAGCCGCGCTTGTTTTGCCGCGCTTAGCATGGCAATCAGAGAACACCGTAATGGGCGCCTGTGCAAAAATTGCTCAGCTTTATACCTATATCGGCTGTTTTCTTTCGTCATTTTACCGAATACCGAGAAGTTTTTCTTCTTTTTTTGATATTATTATAGCATTCGCATTATTTCATGTCAAATATTGCGAAAACTCGAAAACAGAGCCATGAAAGGGGCATTACAGTTCACACCCCAGTAGAGTCAGACCCGGATGACAGGTACCGCGGATAGTTTTCAGGTACTACCCGTGAACAGTAACAACGGATAAATCCTGCAGCCGCACCGGGGAAAGACCCCCCGTAAGGCTGCCTTACGGGGATTTGGGGTTAATTCATGAAATCCATCTGTTCTTTTCGATGCTCCTGCTTTTCCAGGGTCTTTTCAAGGGTTTCCTTATCCATGTGCTGTGCGTTGTGATTCAGATAACCGTCGGTATACTCCATCCGCTTGCGGAGATTTTCCTCCGGATCCTCCTGCTCGTGTTTCCCGTACGCGATGATGTTTTTCAGGTTATCCATTTGCTGCAGCCTTTCCTGCTGAACCTGCTCACTGTGCTCCAGATTATCGGGATTTGAGATATCGGAATGCTGCTCCAGATGTCTTTCTGTACGGACATACCGGTTGCTGATGTTCATCAGTTCCTCAATGCGTCTTTCATTTGCCATCTTCAGCTCTTCTTTGCTGTCCGCTGCTTTTTCCCTGGATGAATCGTTCATTTTATCCCTCCTTTATAAGATTCCAAAACCTGTTTTGATGGGAAAAACACAAGAAACAAATATATTATGCCCTGACGAACAAAAAAACAGCATGCAAAAAAACTCCCACAAATGGCAGTGGAAGTTTTTTGAATCCATGAATTCATTTAGAAACGTGTAGAAATATGCACAGCAAGGGCTGTTTCAGCCAGCAGCTTTTATTCAGCTTTAAACCCGAACCTGTATCAATCAAGCAGCGGCTTTAAGACAGACAACACCTGGCTTTTTAACAATTCCAGGGCTTTTTCGGATTCATCGGAGGAACGGCCCGTTACTCCATAATAAATCTTAATTTTCGGCTCGGTTCCGGAAGGCCGTACGCAGAACCAGAAACCATTCTTCGTTTCATAATACAACACATTGGACTCCGGAAGCCCGGTGGGTTCTTCCTTTCCCGTCTCAACAACCGTACGGATCCCACGCTCATAATCACGCATGGCGTGGATTCCGATATTTTTAAACAGTTCCGCTTTTTGAAGCCGCAGCACGTCCATGGCCTGCTGTATCTTTTCAAGTCCGTCTTTTCCCTTCAGCGTAAAGGAATCCAGGCCTTCCCTGGCAAATCCATATTTCTCATACAGCGCTGTAATACCGTCATACAGTGTCATTCCCCGTGCCTTGTACCATGCATACATTTCCGCAATCAACATCGAAGCAACCACCGCATCCTTATCGCGGGCAAAGGTGCCGGCCAGGTACCCGTAGCTTTCTTCAAAGCCAAACAAATACTTCTCATTGCCTCTTTCCTCCCGCAGGAGAATCTGCTCGCCAATGAACTTAAAGCCGGTTAATACCTCCACCAGCGTTATGCCGTATGCCTGGGCAATTGTTCTGGCCAGTTCTGTGGTAACGATGGTTTTCACGACAAAACCATTGGCCGGTAATTTTCCCTGTTGCTGCAGACTGTTCAGGATGTATTCCATCAGTAGGCAGCCGGTTTGGTTTCCGGTAAAAGTCACATATTCGCCCTTTTGATCTCTGACCACCACCCCAACCCTGTCACAATCCGGATCGGTTCCGATGATCAATTCCACATCCTTTTGCTTTGCCATGGCGATAGCCAGTTCATAAACCGCCCGTTCTTCCGGATTCGGATATTTAACGGTGCTGAAGTCGGGATCGGGCAGCTCCTGCTGCGGTACTACTTCAACCTGATGAAATCCGGTTTCTTTCAGGATACGTCTGACGGGCTTATTGCCTGAACCATGAATCGGGGTGTAGATGATGGGGCAATTCTCCAGAATGCCCGGATCGATTCGGGAGATGGACAGGGTTTTTAAAGCCGCCATATAAGCGTCATCCACCTGTGCGCCAATCATCTCGAGCAGCCCTTCGGCCTTTGCCTGATTTAGTTCCATCACCTGAATGGTGGTGATATCGGTAATTGCATCAATCTCTGCAAGAACGGCATTGGAAAGCTCCAGTGGCAGTTGCCCGCCATCCTCGCCATACACCTTGTAGCCATTGTATTCCTTCGGATTATGGCTTGCAGTGACGACAATACCTGCGCTGCAATGCAGATACCTTACGGCGAATGACAACTGGGGTGTGGGCCTTAGTTCGTCGAACAGGTATGTCTTTATGCCGTTTTGGGTAAAAACCCTGGCACTTTCTTCCGCAAATTCACCGGATTTATGCCTGGAGTCGTAAGCTATCGCAATGGACAGGCTTTTGGAGTTCTGTTTTTTCAGAAAGTTTGCCAGACCCTGTGACGCCTTGCGCACCACATACCGGTTCATACGGTTGGTTCCCGCACCGATCAGACCCCTCAGGCCGCCGGTTCCAAACTCCAAATCCCTGTAGAACCTGTCCTCGATCTCCTTATCATTTTGTGCAATCGCTGCCAGTTCAGCCTTTGTTTCGGCATCAAAACAGGGATGCTCCATCCAGTTTTTGTATAGTTCCATGGTTCCCATAACACTCACTCCCATGCTTCCTCATTTATATATTTCGGCAATGCGCTTGATTTCCTGCGCCCTGCCCGTCTTTTCATCGATAGTAACAAGCACTGCATTCAGCATTAAACGGCCTTCTGCAGGTTCAAAATGGCAGGGCAGGCCGGTGATGAACTTTTGAATGACCGGGGCTTTCTCCACGCCGATAATCCCGTCCATCGGTCCTGTCATGCCAACATCGGTGATATATGCGGTACCTCCGCCGAATACCCTCTCGTCGGCTGTCTGAACGTGTGTATGGGTACCGACAACAGC
>JAEZBW010000527.1 GCA_023426765.1 Bacillota bacterium | reverse complement strand
CCCTGGTAAAGACTGTTTTTGTTGTGTTCGCTTCCATTCTTATAGCACGCCTGGTCATAGATGAATATAAAAGCAAAACTATCAGTGTGATGTTTATGTACCCCATCAACCGAAAGAAAATCATCTGGGCTAAACTGCTTATTGTAATGGCGTTCACCGTAAGCGCTATCTTTTTGTCTGATATTATTCAGGCGGCAGGCCTGGTGCTGCTCAATGAGATTCTGCATTTCACACCCGATTTTATCACCGTTCGGCTGGCCGGGCAGGCAATCGCCAAGTTTGCAACCAGTGCTGCAGCGTTTTCAGGGGTGGGCTTTATTCCCCTGTACTTTGGAATGAAAAAGAAATCCGTGCCGGCGACCATAGTTTCCGCCGTAATCCTTGTTTGTATCCTTTGCTCCAGTAACGGGGGATTTTCCTTGAGTTCAATTGTCTATATTCCCATAGCGCTAACCCTGATTGGGGTTGCGATAGCTTATCTCTCGTTCAGGAATATTGAGAGAGAAGATGTGATTTAAAAGCTATGGGGCGGGGGCGGAGGACGGGAGCTCTACTCCCTTATCAATTTAAGCCAAGGAACCTGTCCCCCGCCCAGTGTTCACATGAGCCGGAGGGCGGGGGCCTTGGGCAAATAAAGCCAGGGTACCAGTCCCCGTGGTTAAATTTAGCCAAGGAACCTGTCCCCGTGGTCAAATTGAGCCGGGGAACCTGTCCCCGTGGTCACTGCTCCCTTATCAATTTAAGCCAAGGAACCTGGACCCCGCCCGGTGTTCACATGAGCCGGAGGGCGGGGGCCTTGGGCAAATAAAGCCAGGGTACCAGTCCCCGAGGTTAAATTGAGCCGGGGAACCTGTCCCCGTGGTCAAATTGAGCCAAGGTACCTGGACCCCGCCCAATGGCTTATCTGTGCTGGGGCAGCCAGGACATTGCAAACTCCACAGCATTTTTCATGGGGAACAGCCTGCAATCCGCATTTCCAACCTTTCCCCTCTTTACCTCGGGGTCGAGATCAAACTCTTTTCCTAAAAAGCAAAAATCATCGGAATCATAGGCATAATCCCCGAACCATTTCCAGATTCGTTCTCCCTGTTCACAGACGGCAGTGCCCAACCTTGTAACGGGCATATTATCCATTAAGGCTTCGGCCATGTGGAAGCTTGTGCAGGAATCATAGCCCACCCCCAACAACAGCACTTTAGCGTTCAGCGCGATCATTTTCCCCAGGGGTGAGCCCATGCCAAATTGGGGCGTTAATGGATGATTTTCAATGATTTTCTGTACATTCGGTCCGTTTGCGCAAAAGGACACCTGAGGGTGACCGGACCGCAGTGTACCCGGAAAGGTTCTGAATAACTCCGCAATGGCTCCCATGCCCCGTGTTGGTGTTACGGCAGGATCATAGGCCGGCATGGTATCATAGATGGTTTGCACCCAGTCGGCAGGAACCGGCGGATTCTCCCACTGGGCCGGATCGCTCCAGTCGCCGCTGTGCGCCGGCATAACCAGTGTTCCTTCCTCGCCTGCCGCTTCCTTTAATGCCATTATAACTGCCTGTGCACCCCCGCAAACCCATCCGATGGCAGACAACGATGAATGAACCAAAACCGTATCGCCACGTCGGATCCCCAGTTGGGTCAGTTCACGGCAGATGGTTCCGATGGTATTGGGCTTTTGTGTTTTTGAGACGACATTCCATTCACTCACAAGTTTTTCTCCTGTTAAATATGTAAAATCTTTTATCAAATGCCCTAAGACCTCTGCCTTTATAGGCAGGGGATAAACCGATTTCTGCTTCAGTGGTGGGTACAATCCCCCACTGAAGGACATTTGATAAAATGCTCGCGGTGCGTTGCACACAAAACGCGCAAGGTAGGCGCTTTCAGCGCTCGCGTTTTGGCGCACAATTCGCGCAAGCGCTCATTGAAATTATAGTTTTTTTACCCAACTATAATTCCTGCAGGTTTGCTGGAAACCTACTGCAGTATTCAGTTCCAGGGCCGGATCGGTTTCCTCCGAATCCAACCCGCCATGCGAAACATAAACGGCCGTTGCTCCCAGAACGATAAGACGTTTCATGCCTTCAAACAGGAGACCACGCCCCAGACCCTTTCTCAGATGATCCGGATGGACGGCATAGGGTTCGAATATGCCGATATGGCTGATATCATCATACCAAACCGTACAATAACCCGCAACATTTCCGCTGGGATCCAGCGCAATCAGATCCAGATTCCGACGGTATTCGGGTGCTACCTTCATCATGGTTTTGTATTTTTGAAGGGTGATTTCATTTCCAGCCAGCGCATTCATTTCAGCCCGCTGCTGTATTTCATGATCGCTGCGGACACTTCGCAGGGTATAACCTTCGGGCAGACAAACATCCGGAACCCTGTCAGCCAGACTTCTTTTTCCATAATAACTGAAGTCATCGGTGCGATGATATCCCCGGTTGCGGGCAATTTCTTCGCTGTGGTGATCACAATCGGACAGGGTAATGCAATTATAGAGGGGTTCATCATTCCCGGCGGCGTATACTTTTACTCTTTCATTTTCAGACCATTCCAGCATTTCGTCCAGTAAATCAGGGTACTTCACATGACACACCAAATCGGTGGCATCTTCATTCATCCACACAAACCCGACAACACTTCCGGTTTCATCCTGCCATAGCTGAGCAGCCTGTATCCCATCCGGAGTTTCATCATAGATAAACCTCCAATAATCCAGATCCATCGCGGTGGGGTAAAACTGTTCATTGGTATGCCTGTAGTTCTCCCGGATCAAATTTTTCATTTGCCGATAATCTTCCTCTGTATGATAGGGCCGCATGGTTATCATTTCATCATTCTCCTTTGTTGCTTCTATTCGGACTGTTCGTTACAATGCCTATCGGACATGCAGCCATACACAGACCGCATGCATTCTTTCTACCATGGTTCTTCAGAAACTTGCTGCGTTCGAGGTTACACAGCTGATAATCAATTATCTCTTCGCGTTGTTTATGAACATCCCATTGTGTGCCCTTTAAGGCATGATAGGGACATGCATCTACACAACGGAAGCAGTTCTCCGGGCATAAGCTTTTACAGATGGGTTTTGCTGCGGGAAGAGGATGTTTCACCAAAACAGCCGACAACCTTACCCGGGGGCCGTATTCCTGTGTGATAAGAACTCCGTTTTTCCCTATCCAGCCCAATCCGGCGTTTACTGCGGCATACTTGAAAGAAAAAGGTGCCAGCAGGTGCTTTTCATCGGTTTGGGCGAGCGGAGGTACAATGTGCTGAATATCCTGATTGTCCAAAAAAGCTGTTACTTCGGTAACGATTTCAGATGCTTCCCTCTGTGCGGCGTTGATGAAGTTATCGAACTCCTGTTCAGAGTAGTTCCCGAAAGAAAAGACTTTTCGGTGCGGTATGGCAAAAACCAGCGCATGGCTGTACTCATCAGAAAACCTGGAATACCCGATATCAGCTATCCCAAGCCTGATACCCGGATGCTTGTCCGTTATTTGAATCAATGCCCTGTATATCAGGTTATTTTCAGCCATATCATTCCCCCGCAAAAGATGACGGAATCATGTTTCTGACTTTTTCCGTGCTCTACGAGCCCAGATGTAGTGAACGAAAAACAGAATCAAGCTGCCGATAACGCCGCCAAGAACGAAAATGTGCTGTGTGAAAGCGTAGATAACTACATACATTAAAATGCCCGGTACCACCATAATCCTCGACGTAAACAGCATGTACTGGTACGGGATTGTAACCTTTCCCTCCATCATTGCCGGGTTTTTCCGAACATAGCGGAACAGCAGCAGATTGCTCAGATGCCTGCCCAATATAATGGTATACGGTGCTGTAAACATTCCCATCAACAGTTGCATTACCATATAATCCTCATAGTACAGGTATTGAATGAAAAAATACATGATCGCGGTAAAAACTACGACCAGAGCCAACTGTTTCGGGTTAAACCATTTCCGCTTTTTTACATCCTCCTGCCACAAAGGGTTCACTTCGTATTCCTTCAGAACATAATGCTCCCTGTATTCTTTAGACTGCGTTTCGCCTAAAAGCGTCAGATAATAATCCGCCAGCATGAACAACGGTATAATAAGAACATAAACCAGCATGACAACCTCCCGAATGGTCTCCTGTAAAAGCCCCGTCTTCAGGCTCGCGGGTTGAAGAGCGTGAACTTGAGCCTTCTTAAGATTTTCTCGGACATTATAGCTTCCATTATATACAAGAACCGATGCTTGGACAAGTCGTCCGGCAGGTATTTGGAAAAAAACGGGGATTCATAAGTTACTGTTCATACTTCAGTGGAGTTAGCGGATGATTTGGGTGATTTTGGTGACGAAAGACAACATACTTCGAAGCCTTGCTTCATACAGGAAAGACTTTTGCGTGCAGATTGAGCGCCCCAGAATATGGAGACATCAACCTAAACAAACTAATTGCTAAATGCGGGCAGAGAGGTAAGTGCTTTGTTGTCAGAGGAGACAAAACACCCGAAGCAGGTACCGCGGATGGT
>JAEZBW010000502.1 GCA_023426765.1 Bacillota bacterium | reverse complement strand
ATCCCCCGCCTATAGAGGCAGGGGTCTTTGGGCATTTGATAAAAATTTTATGGGGCTACCCCTGAAGCAACGCCTGCAGCTGTTCAATTGCCTGCTTATCGGGGTTGAGCGTATTCCAGCGGGAAGGTAATTCCTTCAGCCAGGGAAGATAAAAGGGTGGTTCAAAATGATCCTTCAAATCCTCATCTTGATTTGTGCCGGCCAGAACCCAGCGAACCTTGTCACCTCCGGCATCCGGGAGGGATGACAGCAGGTTTTTCATCTTCAGAGCCGGTTCGGGATGCGCCGCTGAAAACGGTACAATGACGCGGGAAGCCAGTTCAAGCCACTGTAAAGTACGGGGACTGGTGTTGCATTCAAGGTCCACAATGATGTTTGAAAAACGTCCCCAGGACTGAAGGGCTTGAGCAAAAATACAGATTTCCTTGTCGGTTAGCTCCCATAAATCCCCTGGGTTGTCCATCGCGGGGATATGGCAAATTCCTTCGCTGCTGTTACAAACCGAGCTTTCCAGTGCAATGGCAAGGTTATTCTTCGAAGCTTTAATATGATAAAAAATATCGGACAGATTTTTGCCGCCGGCGGATTCACTTTGCAGCGAATAGAACGGGAATGCCTCCAGATTGATGTAGATATGCTCGTGAGATATGCGGGATATCCATAAGGCTAAGCTGGATTTCAGGCGTAATTCCGGTGAAAAACAGACGATAAGATTGCTTTTCCCGGAATTCTCCAATGGATTCTTAACAGGCTGCCAGCCGGAAATTTGGGACAGCACCGCCGCACACAGGGACGAAGCCGTCTGGTATTTTTCGACGGATGGAAGATCTGCGGCCGAGCTTCCCAAAATGATCAGGTTGCCTTTATCCATCAGCTCCGGCGTTAGAAATTTTTCATTCAGGAGGAAAACATCCACCTGTTCATTTCCGCTTTGCAGGTATTTCGCAAAGCTTTCCTCTGCGGTAAAGGCGGTAATTTGAAACTGACGCGGCCTGTTCTCCCTGAACCATTGCGCCAGGCGGTGAACATACTCCGCATCATTGTCAGCCAGAACCATGTGAACCAGTGGCATAACCTCACCCCAAAGAGCTACAGATCGTACATGGAATCCAATATCTGTTTTCCGATCTGCGTTTTAAAATATTTCTCGCGGATCTTGACCATTCCTTCCTCATCGATTGAGTGTTCATGCAGGTTTACCAGGAAGTCGGCTTCAATCAGAATTTGAAAATCAACGCCGTCGATCATGTGGTAGCTGTGGTGGTGGCCGATCAGATAGATGATTCTGTCCAGGTCATCCCTTTCAAGAGCAATCCCCTCCAGAATCTTTCTTGCAACGGGCGGGCCCTCCATCTCCTGGTAATGACCTGCGGTAGAATTGTATTTGCGTTCACATTCGGGAATACCGATATCATGAAGCAGTGCAGTGATTTCAAGCACAGTCAGCTTGTCCCTCTTCAGGTTGGACAGCAGTGCGATATTTCTGACCAGCGAATGAACCTTGATGGCATGTTGAATGCGTTTCGGATCCCCTCGCAAATAGTCTACCATTTTTTGCATTACTTTTGCAACCGTAATATCAGGCATAAATAATACCATTCCTTTCGATAAAGAGTTTTAGCTGGCATCCTCATTATATAAAGCACCCCTCCGATAACATACATAGAAAGGTATGTAACAGCATTGTGCGCCTTTTCCTGACAGTTGTCAAGGGAGCCCTTTTGTAAGCAGGGTGCTTGGAACATCGCCAATAATCACTGTTTCCACATTAGCGGTATAGAGCTATAGAAGCGCTCTCTGAACCAGAGTTGTAAATTGAATTTTTTGAATCAAAAATGAGACATTATCTCAACGGATAGTGTCTCTTTTTGATCACTGGGAATGGTAAGCTCAACCCTGTGATGGGCTGTATGCAAAGGACAGGGGTACACCATCGTTTCAACAGGTATGGTCTACATCTGATGAAATCTGTATACGCTTTTCTGATGATATCAGTTGATTCGATCACTTAGAGAGAATACTGGCTTTGGCACCACATTGCCGCAATGGGGGCATGTCCAGCTTTGATTTCTTTTAGCCGGTACTTCGTTTTTGCATTTGATGCAAATATCATAATAGATTTGGTCATCGTCTGCACCTCCGGCAGCCATCTCAAGCTCTTCATCCGGGATCTGCGCTGCTTTTGGTTTCAAATCATCACTCATGGTTATACCTCCTTCATATCCTTCAGGTTTTCGTTCAGTATTGGAGTTATCCTCAGGGAAATCCGGTATTGGTCATAAGGTGAATAGGGAATTTGTCATAGATTTACCGGCCGCGCACCACGACTTTTGCATACCGGACAGGGCATCAGAATATCTGCCTCAACGGTAAAAATGTTCCCGCAGGATTGGCATTTTAATGTCCAGGTTTTCTCTGGATAATCAAATCCGCCTGCCGCCTGATCCATTTCATCATCTGTCAGTTGTTCGGTTTTTTTATTCATTTCATCCGTCATGTTCGTATCCTCCTTATCATATGCCTTCCTTATTCTCGGTTTATCCTCCTGCAGGGGTTTTTAGCCCAAAAGATTAAAACACGCTATGAGGAAGGGATCTCAGGGTATTTGATGAATCACACTTCTATGTACGGTTCAGCTTCGTCAGTAGCTCACAAATTCCCCACCGCCATGAATATCTTTGCCTGACTCTTTACATCCTTAGGTTAATAGGCTGTTGTTGCCTCCACAAAGCCGGTGTCATCAAGACGCTGGCGGGCGATCAGTTCTGCAAAATAGCCATTTTTCGCGATCAGCTCTTCATAATTTCCGTCTTCGATGATCTTTCCCTTTTCCAGGACGATGATTCGGTCGCACTGCTTGATGGTCGAAAGTCTGTGGGCGATGACGATACGGGTGCATTTCAATTTGTCCAGAGACTGGGATACGCGCTTTTGGGT
>JAEZBW010000448.1 GCA_023426765.1 Bacillota bacterium | reverse complement strand
ATGTCCTATTGCCTGCGTTATTATGCATGAACAGAAAAGTATAATGCCGCATACCTTCGCAGACATGCTTTTTGTTGAGACCCCTGTGAAAGGAGAGCTTCAATGTTTCTGAAATTTCTTGACAAGCTTGACCGGAAGTATGGAAAACTTGCAATCCGGAATCTGATGCTTTATATTTCAGCCGGTAACCTGATTGTTTTTCTGTTAAGCTTTATGATGCCTTCCCTGCCGGGATATCTGGCGCTTTACCCTACCCTTGTTCTACAGGGCCAGGTATGGCGGCTGATCACGTTTGTTTTTATCCCCCCGGATACCAGTATTCTTTTTATTTTGTTTGCGGTTTACTTTTATTACATGATTGGCAACACACTCGAGCATGAATGGGGAAGCTTCCGCCTGAACGCATATTATTTTGTGGGGATGCTGGCAACGATCATCGCCGCCTTTATTACAGGCGGAACCTACGGTTTACATTTGAACCTGTCATTGTTTTTAGCTTTTGCATACCTTTACCCCAATCATGAGATTCTGCTGTTTTTCTTTTTACCGGTTAAAATTAAATATCTGGCCTGGTTAAACCTGGCGTTCATCGGGTTTACGTTACTTTTTCAGCCCCTGCCCTATAAAATCGCCGCCATTGTCTCTTTGGCAAACTACCTGCTCTTCTTTGGGGATGATATGATCAAGCGCATGAAAATGCGCAGAACTTCGTATTATAACCGGAAGAATTACTTCAAGCAGATAGAGGAAGGCCGTAAGGCGAATGAACGGAATTTCCGCAAATAAATACTCCTCAATGAAATGACGGCGGCCTGTTGGCCGCCGTTTTTATTTTTGATGCTTTATCGTCCGCATTCGCGCATTCCCATCCCATGGCAGGTATCTGATGCATTCATCAGGCATGAGCTGTGTCGGGATGAAAGAATTCTTCGGGCAGCAGTGCTTTATCTTTTGTCTTCACAAAGAAATTGTAATCGTCGGTCACATAAGGTGTACGGTTGTATAACTTCGGCTGTGCCGGTGTAAACCGGAGGTCTACCTTGTAGTTCCCCTTAGGAGCGATGCTTTTGACTATTTCTTCAGGACTTACAAATTTGGGGCACACCACATCATGCAGCTGGACAACCTCTCCGTCGGTATTGAATAGCACTATCGCATCCAGTTGTTCCAGGTAATAGGTTTCATTCGGATACACATTCAGTAAATGCCAGGCCACAATGGACTGGTCATGATCCACCCGGAACTGTTCGGATAAAGGAGCCTTTTCGGCAATGAGTCTTCGAACAATGTTCAAATCCGCCTTATCGGACAGGTTGAGCTTCCGGATACATTGCTTCTTATCACCGGTTACCATGATGTTTGCATGAAACCCGGTTTCGTGAATGGGGGTAAACCCAAAGCTTTCATAAAAACCCTTTACGTTGGGTTCTCCAAAAAGATAAAACAAATCGCATTGGTCTTCATAAGTATTCAAAACATGATGCATCAGCTGTGAGGCAAGCCCTTTCATACGGTAATCGGGATGCGTCATGACTGTTCCGATTTGAATTACGTCAAGGCGTCTTCCCTGAACAACCCAGTTCAGCAGGTTTGCCGACACATTCGCAACCACCTTGTCTTCATCCAGAAAGGAATAACAGATGTACCGGTCGTTCCAAAAGCCGGCTTCATACCATTTTTCAAAATCAATCCCAAAGGTTTTCTGGGCCAGGACATTGAAGCTATCGCGATATTGCGCATGCTGTTTGTAATCATAAATCATTTTTAACGCCATAGTTTTTTCTCCTTTACTATGTATAGAATAATCCTTTTCCTTTTTCGTGTCCATATTTTTTGGGCAGCCGGGAGATTCTCCCGGCTGTGTTATGTTTGTTCCTGAGCACCCGGTTTCAGCCGGGCACACTTCCAGGCAGGATGGTGATGACCTGATCCTTCCTGACATGCAGACTTTGCTTTGCAATACCTCCATCCACCTTCACAGCGCCTGTTTGAATCATTTTGCAGATTACGCTTCTGCTGGCGTCGGGAATTCTATCTCCGAGCAGTTTATCCAGCCTCCATACCCCGGTTACTTCCTCAAGAACAATTTCAATTTCATCGATCCCTGCAGCAATATGCTGCGATAAACGGATGTCTTCATTGCCGCACCCGATAATACTCTCCTGATGCAAAGGGATATCTTCGGTCCCGGCCGACGCCTTATACGTATTCAGCATCCTGTTCCAGGTGTGATCCCGTTCGCATTTATAAATGGCATATTCATAAAGGTTTTTGCCATTGGCATTATTTCTTCTTTTGCCCGAATCCGTAAAAACCACCTTATTGCCGCAATGACTGCAATACCGGACCACGGTTTCGCTCGTATCCTGAAACAGCCTCCATTGGTAGGTCTGTTTTTGCATTTTTCTGTCCTCCTGTATCTGGGAGGACCTTTTTGTCCTCCCGTTATGAACTCAGAGATGACAGATTTTTTGCCGGCATACCAAAGCCTCCTTTCCATATCGCTGTTGTAAACAGTACAAGCAGCGGATAAACGAATCTTCAAAGGATGTGTTCCCACCGGAAACATAAAAAGGCTGCAGGTGAAAAGCAATGGCCATTCACCTGCAGCCTGACGGTTCCGACGCAGCAGCAACCCCGGGCGGGTTACCCGGAGAACTGTTCTGAAGACTAAGAAAGCCGTATCCAGGATACGGCAAGCTTCTTCAAACGATCATCATTCAGCAAGGAAAAAGTACCGCTATTCTTAACTTGAGTACGCCTGACATAAAGAAAACTCCATAGAAAGCTCTTGGATTCGTACGGCTGTTTCAGCTGTTGTATGATTGAACAGCATTCTTTTTTCAGCTTCCAATCCGCCCAACAGGAGCATGGCGAATGTAAATCTTCCGATTCACATCCCACCTTCATGTGTAAGCGTCTATTCAGTTTCACTCAAATTAAGCGTTTGACGGCATTGGTTTTCCTCACTTTTCTTTTATTTTCAACAATATCTTAACATAAAACAAACCTGACGCAAAAGAGAGACTTTGGTTATAAGAAAACAGGATCCTTTATACTGAACCGGTTTTCCAAACCGGATCCTGGCTATAAGTCCATGTTTCCTGCTGAAGGTGAAATTGAGCACAGCTGTTTCCGTTGCATAAAACATCCAGCTCACCGGTTTGATTGTTGAAAATGACTTTTCTTCCATACTGGCCGCCAACATTCCGTATCACAACAGGTATTCCCGCCTTTTCCAGGATTCTGTCTGCGATGAGGACATTGTCTTCGCCAATCTTCGGATTCATTCCCAGATTGTTCCCTCCGCCGATGATATGGGCTTTCATGGAGGAAAGGCGCGAACCGTTCTGCAGCATCATGTCTATCATCAACGGTATGGAAACCTCCCCGTATTTGGAATTTTGTTCATTTTTCCGGGAAGTGTTGAAAATGTAATGATTCATGCCTCCCTGCTTTTTACGTTCATCCCACAGGCATACCGAAACACAGGATCCGAGGATGGTTCGGATCAAATACGGTTGTGCGCTGATAAATATGTCTCCTGTGTGCAAAAAGTATTGCTGCGTCTGTTGCTGCATCACTCACTCCACCTGCCTTGCGTTATTTTCAAGCCGTCCTGGTTGTTGATCTTTCAGACTGACCGGGAAAACCTTATGATTATCCTCCCGGCAATAGTTTACTGTTTAAAACTTATCACCATTGTAATTGTTTCAAACATGTATATTCTAACAATTTGTATATTTTTTAATAAGTTGCTTACACAGGAAGCAGGCTCAGCCCGTTTGCTGCCGTTCACACCTCCAGAAGAGCGAGCAGGTGATTTGGGTTAATAAGGTGATATCTGGATCCGATCAAATCCACGATTGAAAATATTGATTAATATAGTAGAATATAAGTATATTACATTTAGAATGGAGGGAATGATTGCTCACCCTGGGCGATTAGAAAAGTATGAAAAAAGTACAGTGGGAAACCTTAAAAAAATGCGCAGCCATGGAGAAGGTGGACAGAATACCGGCAGGTTTGATTGTGGACAGCCCCTGGATGCCCGCATATACCGGAATTTCTACATTGGATTATTTCACGGTGCCGGAAAAATGGTTTGAAGCAAACATGAAGATTCGAAAGGATTTTCCAGAACTTATCTTTATTCCGGACTTCTGGGTGGAATATGGTATGGCTGCCGAGCCTTCGGGTTTTGGCTGCAAAATTAACTTTTATGAGAACAATCCACCAACGGTGAACCACATTATTCCCTCGGCGGATGATATGGACATGGTCAGTCATATCCAGGTACCCAATCCAAAAACAGATGGGCTTCTCCCCTTTATCCTGAACCTGTATAAGAATATGGAGCCAAAAATCAAAGAAGCCGGTGAATCTGTTAAAATTGTTGCAGGCAGAGGGCCTCTGGCGATAGGGACACATTTGATGGGGCTTACCGAGTTTTTGGTCGCCATGAAGATAGATCCGGATAACATGCACAAGCTGCTGAAAATAACCACAACACTGGTGAAGAACTGGCTGGAAGCCCAGGCTGACGCACTTAGTGAAGTGGAGGGTGTTCTGGTGCTGGATGACATCGTCGGCTTCCTGTCAAAGGACGACTATATGGAGTTTGCACACCCCTATCTGAAAGAAATTTTCGATGCTTTCCCGAAGGCGCTGAAGATTTACCATAACGATACCGACGGAGATACGTACTATGGATCCCTGGAGGAGCTTGGGGTAAATATCTTCAATTTCACACATAAAAGGGAAATCTCCGAGGTAAGGGCCAAGGTGGGAAATAAGGTATGCCTGCTCGGAAATGTACCGCCATTGGACGAACTGGCCATGGGAACGCCTGATTC
>JAEZBW010000364.1 GCA_023426765.1 Bacillota bacterium | reverse complement strand
GTTTACAGCATTCCGATAGCCGAATGGGTTGTGCTGAAAATTCTTGAAATGTATAAAAACACCCGTTTTTTCCATGATGCGCAGCGCAGCGCGCAATGGATAAAAAACAGAGAGATGCTGGAACTGAACGGGAAAACAGCGGGCATCATTGGTACGGGAAGCATTGGCTGTGAGATTGCAAAAAGGCTGAAAGCCTTCGGTTGCAAGGTGATCGGATTAAACCTGTCAGGCGGCTGCAATGAATTTTTTGATTCGACAGAGGAGCTCGGTGCCCTGGACAGATTTCTTGCCAAATGCGACATCGTTATCCTGGCACTGCCGTTGACACCGCAAACGAGAAACCTGATCAACAGGAAAAACCTGTGCTGCATGAAAAATAACGCTGTTTTGGTGAACGTTTCAAGGGGGAGCATTGTTAACGAGGAAGATCTGCTGCAACATCTGGACAGAGGGTATCTGAAAGGCGCTGCACTGGATGTGTTCGAAAACGAACCACTCCCGGAACTGAACCCGTTGTGGCATCATCCCCGGGTACTCGTCACGCCGCACAATTCATTTGTTTCCGAGAACAACACAGACCGTTTGTTTGAACTGGTCTTCAGTAATCTCTTGGCTTTTCAGGAGGGAAAGCCGTTTCAAAACATCGTGGACGTTTGGAAAAGGTGACAGGATATGTCTATTCAGTTGATGTTCATCACAAATGATCGCGAGATTGCGAAGGAAGCACAGAAGGCAGGCATAGACAGAATTATGGTGGATCTGGAGGTCCTGGGAAAGGCCGAACGGCAGAAGCGCAGGGATACGCTGATTTCCTGCCACACCCTGGAAGACATCTCAGCGATGCGGGAGATTGTTGAACCCGGCAGGCTGATGGTAAGAATCAATCCGATTCATGACCAATCAGCCAGGGAGATCGGTGAAGTGATCAACAGGGGAGCGGATATTATCATGCTGCCAATGTTTAAAACATCCGGCGAGGTGTCTGCGTTTTTACAGGCTGTAACAGGCAGGGCGAAAACCTGTCTGCTGCTGGAAACCGCCCAGGCCTTTGTGCGGATGGACGAAATTTTAAGCCTGAAGGGGATTGATGAAGTACATATCGGCCTAAATGATTTGCACCTGTCCCTGGGACTGGATTTCATGTTCGAGCTTTTAAGCGGCGGCATCGTCGAGTATATCTGCAGGAAGCTTGCCGACCGGGGCATCCGGTATGGTTTCGGCGGTATTGCGAAGCTTGGGGAAGGGCTGCTGCCTGCTGAAATGATCCTGGCGGAACATGTGCGGCTTGGATCGCAGATGGTAATCCTGTCCAGAACCTTTCACGAGAGGGCAAAAAACCTGGAAGACATCCGATCCCGGTTTTCTTTGAAGAACGAGATAGCGAAAATAAGGAATTTCGAAAAACAGGCAATCCAGTGGACCCCAGGGCAGTTTGCTGATAATATGCAGCAAATAAAAGAAAAGGTGATTCAAATACGCGACAGACGGGGTGAGGCTTTATCAAAATCCTGATGGTATCACCAAAAAGTCGTTCCCTTGTTAACTTCAGGGGAGACCTTATCCGCGAAATGGCTGAAAAAGGACACAAGGTTGTTGCCACAGGCCCGGAAGAAAGCTATTCCAATGAAATAACCGCCCTTGGTGCCAGGTTTATCCGGCTGAAAATGAAGAAAAACCGAATCAGCATCATCCATGATGCGGTTTACTTCTTCCGCCTGGTAAGACTGATTTCGGCAGAAAGGCCGGATATCGTTTTCAGCTATACCATCAAGCCCAATATATATGCAGCCCTAGCCGCACGAACGGCTGGAGTGAAAAAGATCTACCCAATGGTAGCCGGTCTTGGTTATATCTATACGGCAAGATCTATGACTGCAGCAGTGCTTAGGCCTATTGCAGCCATGCTGTTCAAGCTTTGCTTCAGGATTGCTGCAAGGGTGTTTTTTCAGAATGAAGGAGATATGCAGGAGTTCGTCAGGCGGGGCTATTTACCGATGGAAAAATGTGTCCTGGTCAACGGTTCCGGGGTAAACCTTCAGCGGTTTGCAAAACTACCCTTTCCAGGCAGTTTTGCCTTTCTGATGATCGCGCGGCTTTTAAAAAGCAAAGGCGTGATGGATTATCTGGAGGCGGCAAGAATCGTGAAGCAGCGTTTTCCCAACGCGGCATTCCTGCTGGTAGGCGCAATGGAAAAGATCCAGGACTCCCTGAAGGAACAGCAGATACAGCCATACATCGCCCAGGGAATTGTAACCTGGTATGGCGAAACAAAGGATGTGAGGCCGTTTCTGGCAAGGTGCTCGGTGTATGTACTGCCGTCCTGGCGGGAGGGAACCCCCAGGACGGTACTGGAAGCAATGGCGTCAGGACGCCCCATCATCACGACAGATGTACCGGGTTGCAGAGAAACGGTTGCAGACGGCATTAATGGCTTCCTCGTGCCTGCAGAAAATGCTGCAGCGCTGGCAGAAAAAATGATTTGGATGCTTGAGCATACCGGAGCCGTTTATAAAATGGGGGAAGAAAGCCTGAAACTCTGTCGGCAAAAGTATGATGTTCGGAAAGTAAACAGAAAGATCATGGAAACTATGGGCCTGTGACAGGGGTTTGAAAGAACCTGGCGAGGGCATGGGTTTCGGTTTTTATCACAGGGATTGTTCATGGGGTGAGAGAAATGAGCTTTATTCAAAAATTATACGATCATATGCCGGTTCCGGTACAAAACCTTCTGGTATGTTTGTCCGGGTTTTCCCGCAACCTGTCAAGGTATGGCTGGTTTTATGACGCATACCGGAATTTTTTAAAGGAATTTGACACCTGGAGCCTGGAAGGAAAGCTGGAATACCAGCGAAAGGAACTGCTTCGTCTTGTCCGTTATGCGTCACGATACAGCAAATTTTACAGGGAGCTTTACCGGGACATTCCCATACAAAGGCTTCAAAGCGTAGACGATTTAAAAATGCTGCCGGTTGTGGACAAGGAAATACTTCGAAAAAATATCAACGATGTGGTGACGGTAAAAAGAAGAGAGGCGGTTGAGGGACATACGGGCGGGACCACAGGAAAATCACTGGTGGTACTGTTCACCAGGCAGGATAAAATGAAACGCATGGCCCTACTGGATCATTTCAAGGCCCGCGTCGGTTTCGAAAACCGCAGGATGAAGCGGGCCACCTTTAACGGCAAGCATATCATCCCACCCAGGCAAACGAAAAAAATTTTCTGGCGCTATAACGCAGCCTGCAGGCAGATGATTTACTCCTCCTTCCATCTGTCCGAAGATAATATGCAATATTATGTAGATTCTCTGAACCATTTCAAGCCCCATGCGCTGGACGGTTTTTTCACATCGCTGTGTGATATCGCCTGTTACATGGAACGGCACGGGATAGAACCAATGTTTGCTCCCGTGGCCATTTTTCCCACCTCAGAGACCGTTACCCCCCAGGGCAGGGAGCTGCTGGAAAGGGTTTTTCATGCAAAGGTATACGACCAGTATGCCTCCAGCGAAGGCGCGCCGTTTGTAACCGAGTGCCCGCACCATGCCCTGCATATGGAATTAGCCTCCGGGGTGTTTGAACATCTGGAGGAAAACAGCGGGGAAATATTGGTGACCAGCTTTACGACCTATGGAACACCCCTGATCCGCTACCGGATCGGGGATGCGATGAACTTTGAAGACCGGGACAAAATCTGCAGCTGTGGCTGTGAGGGCCCTTTGGTCAGCCGGATTGAAGGGCGATCGATGGACTTTCTGTATACTGCCGAAGGCGCACGGATAAACGGCGGAAATGTCGCAAACCTTTTTAAAAACATCCCAAACGCCATCATTCGGGCACAGGTAATCCAGGAGAAAATGAATGCGCTGGTGTTGATGCTGGAAGTGGATAAAAGCTTGTACCTGCCGGAGTATGATGACGAGCTGCGTCGGGAATTCCTGCATAAATTCGGTGCTGAAACCGAAGTTTCGATAGAGCACGTGGATGAAATTCCAAAGGAGGCCAGCGGAAAGTTCAGAATGATTCAAAATAAGCTTTGGTACGGCGGGGATGAGATATGGAACCAATAAGGGTGCTGCATGTTTTCGGAAGCCTGGACAAAGGAGGCGCCGAGGCAATGGTGATGAACCTTTACCGGGGGGTTGACAGAACCAGGCTGCAGTTTGATTTTATCGCGAACGCCCGGGAAGCGGGGTATTCGTATGTTCCTGAAATCACAGGCCTTGGCGGAAGGGTCTTTTTCGTTCCGGCGCTTAGGCCATACAATGTTGGAAGATATATCGCTGCATGGAAAAAACACCTGCTGCAGCACCCCGAATGGAGAATTATCCATGGACATCACACCAGTACCGCGTTTATTTACCTGACGCTTGCAAAAGCTTTCGGTCGGGTAACCATTGCTCACAGCCACACCGCAGGGGGTGGTTTCAGCCTGAAGTCACTGCTGAAAAGGCTTGTGCGGTATCCCCTGCGGTATCTGGCCGGCTATCTTGCGGCCTGTTCAAAGGACGCCGCAAAATGGATGTTTGGCAGCAAAGCGAATAAAGCTTTTATTCTTAAAAATTCCATCGACACTGCGCAATATGCCTTCAATGCACAGACAAGAGAGGAAAAAAGGAAAGAGCTTCAGCTTGGGGGACGGTTCGTTATAGGGCATGTGGGTCGGTTTCATCGCTTAAAGAACCATTCTTTTTTGCTGAAAACATTCAAAGAGGTTCGTGCAGCCGATGAAAATGCAGTTTTATTGCTGGTTGGAGACGGCAAACTTCGCGGAAAGCTGGAGAAAAGGGTAAATGAACTGGGCTTGACGGACAGTGTAGTCTTTACAGGAATGAGAAACGATGTCCCGCAGCTTTTGCAGGCAATGGATGTATTTGTTTTTCCGTCGGTCTTCGAAGGTATTCCCATGGCGCTGATAGAAGCGCAGGCCTGCGGATTGCCCTGCATCGTATCGCAAAATGTGCATCCGCAGATAAAAATTACCGATGGCCTTCGGTTTATATCCCTGCAGAAACCGCCTAATGAATGGGCAAAAGCAGTTCTGGCCTTGAAAGGCCGAAAAAGAAGCAACACATCCGGGGAAGTAATGCGAGCCGGTTATGATATGCGGGAAAACGCGAAAGCCCTGGAAAGCTTCTATCAATCCTTAATACAACGCTCCCTGGAAGGAGTATTGGATAAAATCCCCGAGGAACGTCCATAGCGGATATATTCTATTTGCAATCCGGAGGAACACCGATGCTTTTACTATGGCTTGGCCTTTTGGCCGAAATATTCATTCTGGGCCTTCTTAGGCCTCTCATCACAAATTTTGAACTGGTTTCCATCACGGTGGTATTTGCCCATATCGTGTTTTCGGTGTGCAGGCTGATTGTTCTGAAAAACCCGCTCCGGTGGGTTTATCTGGCCGGATTCATCGGCAGATGCCTGCTTCTGTTCTGGGATATATACGGCCGAAACATCTTCTCCCTGCCAAACAGCGGAGCGGATTCGGAAATGTTTTACCTGTATGCTGTTGCCGTATCTGAAAACAGCAGTCTCCTCGGCGTTAAAATTTCGGGAGGAATCTACTCTAAAATTATCGGAGCGCTGTTCACCTTCATAGGGCCGCAAAGGCTGTTCGGGCAATATGTGAATGTATTGCTGGGACTGTCGGTGGTTTTTATCCTGAACCACACCCTGAGGCTGATTAAACTGGATCCGGTTACGGTGAAAAAAATAGTGCTCATTGCTGCGCTCTTCCCCAATTCCATGATCATGTCCGCCATATTCCTGCGGGAGATCTTCCCGACGTTTTTTGTCGCCTGCTCGCTCTGGCTTTTTGTAAAATGGTACGAACAGGGCAAAAGTGCGCACATCTGGATGTCATTGGTGATGCTGGGCCTGGCGGGCATGTTCCACTCGGGTGTGTTAAGCTTGTTTTTCGGGTATGTCTTTATGTTCATTTTTTATGATACCGAAAAAAAGACCTGGCTGTTCAGCCATAAATCGTTGTTCACCTTTTTGATGATCTCAGCAGCAGCCATATTTGCATATTCAATGCTGAATCAGATGCTTTTCAGTAAATTTCAGAACGTGGAAGAATGGGAAGACATTTATACGGTTGCAAACAGAAGGGCGGGAGACTCCAGATACCTCGTGGGCCTGACAATAAACAGCCCGGTACAAATAGCGCTTTTCGGTCCTGTAAAAGCACTGTACTTTCTTTTTTCTCCCCTCCCGACCGATTGGCGGGGCTTTATGGACATCTTCACCTTCGTGTTTGATTCACTGCTATATCTGACAGTTCTTTGGAAGCTGGCAGCCAGCCGCATAAAGCTGCGGTGTCAAAAACCGCTGGTGATTGCTGTCACGCTGATGATCACCGTTTCAGCTTTTGTTTTCGGCCTGGGCGTATCCAACACAGGAACCGCCGTAAGGCACCGGCAAAAGATTTTACCCGCCTTTTTACTGCTGTATGCCGTTCAGACCGAAGAAAAAAGAATGAAAGTCATGGCTCATACCCCCATAGCGTTAGAGGGTGTTTCAGACGAACACCGGGGAAAGGAGGATTTTCGCATTGGAAAAAAGGAAGTCAACAGGCCGCAGCATCCTGTTGGTGGCTTTGAACGACCTCTCATCACCGGAAATAAAAAGTGACGGGGTGATGAAAAAGCTTCGGGCTCAGGCTGCTGCGCTTGCCAGGCTGGGCTGGGCCGTTTCAACCGTGGTATGCAAGGATGGCAGGGTGTTTCTGCAAAATGGCGTGAAAGCGCAGCTTCTTGGCGGATACACGACAAGTAAACCTTACCGGCTGAAACAGATCCTCTTCGAATATTTACTGAAAGTCCGCTTCGAAGGTGGTTTCCCGTCGGTCGTTTATATCCGGGGCTTAAGGATCACCCGCAGCTATAGAAGGTTTTTAAAACTGGCGAAAGCAATGCACGCATTTGTTTGTATTGAACTGCCTTCCGTGCTGCCGCTCTTCCGAAAAAGACGCAGGCTTACAACCTTCGTCGGAGATTTGATGGATCGGCTTCAAATGATGCTTTGCAGGCAGTATATTGATTGCCTTGCGAATTTTCAGGGATACACAAGGCTGTTTGGTAAAAAAGCGGTTTCCCTTGAAAACGGCTTATCTTCCGAAGGCATCCGGCCAAAAGCCATGCGGCAGCCGGATGGCAGCATCCGGCTGATAGCGGTTGCATCCATGGAGGTACACCACGGTTATGAGAGAATTCTTCAGGGCCTCTCATCCTACCGAAAACAAAAAGGCAGTGAGGCGGTGCCCATTCAATTCCATCTGGTCGGGGAGGGAGAGCAGACCGCCTATTATGAAGACCTGTCCCGGCAGTTGGGTTTGGACGATGCTGTCTTTTTTCACGGCAGGAAAGCCGGAAGGGAACTGGAGCTTTTGTTCAACGCATGTGATTTGGCGGCAGGCACCCTTGGTGCATATAAGATTGGGCTGGATAAAATATCGCCGCTGAAAACAAAGGAGTATTGTCTGCGCGGAATCCCGTTCCTGTATGCCTGCAAAGAGGATGCGCTGACATCATTCTGCAGGTTTTGCAAGCTTATCCCGAATGATGCCTCGGAAGTGAGCATGGAAGAGATTATCAGTTTCTATCACGAAGCGTACAAAAACTTTCCTGAACTGCAGAATGCCATGATGCGCCATGCGCAAAAACATTACTCCTGGGAGGCGCAATTTCTGAAGCTTTTCGAGCAGCCGGAGTTTCAATGAAAATGATCCAAGCCATCCGGGATATGATAAAAAACAAGCTTTATCGGAACATCACCGTTCTTATCGGCGGTAACCTGCTGGCACAGATAGTGAATGTTCTTTCAGCACCGGTGCTTGCAAGGCTGTGTTCGCTGGATGAATTCGGTGTATACGCCATTTTTACATCCATTTATGCCATCGCAGTCATTTTTATGAACGGCAAATACGAAATGGCCATCGTGGTGGAAGAAGATGAACGAATGGCAGGTGTGATGCTGAAGACCTGTGTCTTATTAAGCCTGGCCACGATTGCGCCGGCTGCCCTGCTGATAATGGTTTATCTTCGCACAACGGGTTTGGGCAGCGAGGAGGCCACAGTTTTTATGTGCCTTCTTTGTGTTTCAGTCATCATGGGGAATGCCACCCATGCATTGTCCCGCTATCTGAACCGGTTTGGCAGGTACAACAGTGTTTCTGTTTCTGCGGTAATACATGCCCTGTCCTACACATTCTTAACGATTTTCCTGAAAGCTGCCTGGAACGTGGAAAACAGCATGCTGTACGGTTATGCGTTTTCAGCCGTCCTTCAGGCCGGTTTTCTGTTATTGTCCGCGTGGCGGGAAACCCCGTTGAGAACCGTGAAAGCACCCTGGAAGGATATTCTTCATCTAGTGAGAAAGCATATCCGTTTTCCATTGTATTCAGCACCCTCCGAAGCGATGAATACGCTTTCCACGCAAATTCCGGTTCTGTTGATGACAAATCTGTTTGGAATGCAGGCAGCCGGGACTTATGGCATGGCGAACCGGATCGTCGGGTTACCCGTTGCCGTCATGGGAAGCTCGGTAGGCACCGTTTATTTTACAGATGCCAGCAGGGCGTATCATGACGGTGATATGGAAACGCTGAAAAAAATGACCCGGGATATCGGCGAAAAGCTGTTATATATTGCGCTGCTGCCGATGACCCTGCTGATACTGTACGGAGA
>JAEZBW010000274.1 GCA_023426765.1 Bacillota bacterium | reverse complement strand
CCGTGCAGCACCCCACCCTGCTCAATCTCTTGACGAGCCGTGAGGATATCAGCGCTGTCGACCTGAACAACGCTTCCCTCGTACGCGACGGTAAGGAAATAAAAAAGAATTTCAGCGAACTCGTGGCCACCGCCGACATTTCCCAGGATGTTCCCCTCATCGGGGGGGACACGATCATTCTCCCGCCGACCGCCTCCAAACGTGGGGTATATGTGGTCGGAGCGGTCAATACGCCCAAGCTCGTCCTCTTCCGAGACGGCCTGACCCTGCTCGAAGCCATCCTGGAGGCCGGGGGCTTCTCCAAATTCGCCAGCCCCAATAAAACGCGGGTGGTCCGCCCCCTGGGGGACGGCAAAGAGCAGGTCATCAAGGTCAAGGCAAAACGGTTGATCGAGGATGGCGATCTCACGCAGAATATCGTCCTGCTCGGCGGCGATCTCGTCATCGTCGAGGAGAGCTTCTTCTAGTCAGGAGGCGTTTCGGATGACGACGTTCCTCAAGGATTTCCAACGCTACAGACGTCTTGTTTACCTGAACAAGGGGATCTTTCTGCTGACAGCCGTCTTGACTATCACTGGCGCCGTGGCGGCCGGCTACCTGATCCCCAAGAAGTTCGAAGCCAAGACGACTATCTTCATCGAACGCAACGTCATCACTGACCTCGTGAAAGGCATTGCCATCACGCCGTCCATGCAGGCAAAAATCAACAACCTTGCCGTCAGCCTGACCAGCCGCAATCTGCTTTTGCAGATCATCAAGCAACTGGACAAGGATCTCACGTTCAAATCAAAGCCAGAGGAAGAATCGTACATACGGGATCTACAGCAGAGGATAATCGTTGACCTCAACGAGAAGCAAGGCGTGATCATCATCAGGTTCATTGACACAAATCCCATCTTTGCCCGAGATTTTGTCAACACCATGGCCCGCGTCTATATTGAACAGAACACCTCTACCAAGCGCGAAGAATCCACGGACGCCACCAAATTCCTGGCCCAGCAGATCGAAACCTTCAAGAAACGCCTGGATGTCGCTGACGAGGCCATCAATAAGTTCAAAAGTGAAAAAGGCCTGATCCTAAGCAGCGACGGCACTTACATCCGCAGTGAGATCAAGGAGGCCGAGCAAAAACTTGAGGAACTCGCCATCCGCCGCACGGAACTGGAAGCGCAGCTCGAACGGCTCTCTCTCCACAAGAACGTTTCAGGCCGGCCACGCGGCGTCGTCGCGCAACGCGAGGAGGAACTAAACCGCCTCCTGAGCAAATACACTGAAAAACACCCCAAAGTCATACGGGCCAGGGAGGCCCTCCAGGCCGCCCGCAATGCCCCTTCCGCGCCGGCGACGCAACACGGCGACCCTACCCTGGAACAGACTCGCGACCAGGTTCAGCTGAAACTCGATACAACCAAGGCCATGCAGGACCACCAGCTGAAAATCATTGAGGACAGCAAGGCGGCTTTGCGTGAAATGCCGCTGGTCAAGGCCGCGTTAAATGAACTGCTTGAAAAAAAAGAACAGGAAGCCAACATCTACAACCAACTCGTCAACCGCTACGGACAGTCTGAAGTTTCCAAACAGATGGAGCTCAACGACAAATCCACTATTTTCCGCGTCGTTGACCCGGCCGTCACCCCCACCGTCCCGATCAGCCCCAACCGGCCGGCGGTTATCCTGGCGGGCATTGCTCTGGGCCTTTGCGCCGGATTCGTGGCCGTCTTCCTGGCCGACCGGTTCAACCATTCGATTCGTTCCCTTCAGGAGCTCAAGACACTCAGCATCCCCGTGCTGGCGGTGATTCCTCAGATGACCAACGCCGTTGACGAAAAACGCCAATCGAGGCGCGATATTCTGCTGGTTTCCCTGGGGGGCTGCTACCTTATCCTCGTTCTCGGCGTGTTGGCGATGGAGTCGCTTAAGGCCCTGGGAATCCAGACAGCATGGCTGCAGCATCTCAGCCAGCGTATCCACATTTTCTAGCCCTGCGGCGGAACACATTTATGAGCAGAATCGAAGAGGCCTTGGCAAAAGCGGCCCAAAAGCAGCCTCCCCTGACGCAGTCTCAGGAGCATCTCTCCTTCAAGGAGCAGGCCAACACCTTGCCGCCGCCGACAGCGGTCGATCTGGCCAACTTTCCGGAAGAAAAACTCGTCGTCCTCAAGACCCCCACCCTGCCCGAGGCGGAAGAATTCCGAAAACTCAAGGAAGCTCTCCTTAAAACAATACAAAGCAAGGAACGCTTTAACAACGTCATCCTTGTCTCCAGCGCCCACAAGGGGGAAGGGAAGTCCTTAACAACCGTCAATCTGGCCATCAGCTTGGCCCAAGGCTATGATCACAGCGTATTAATCGTGGACGCCGAAATGCGCATGCCGACCTGCCACCGTTACCTGAACATTACCCCGGAGTTCGGACTTTCCGACTATCTGAAAGGCGACATTGTTCTGAGCAAGGCGCTCGTCCCCACCGGCATCGGCAAGCTTGTCCTCCTTCCGGCGGGGAACAGCGCCCAGAATCCCCTTGAACTGCTTTCTTCCAACTCCATGCGACGACTTATGGAAGAGATCAGAACGCGCTACCACGACAGGATCATTATCATAGACTCGCCGCCGACGCTCCTGTTCGCCGAAACCCGCGCCCTGGCCGATTTTGCCGACGTGGTTGTCTTGGTTGTCCGCGAGGGACAGACGTCCCTTGAGGACATCCAGGAGTGCCAAAAGCTCCTCAACAACAAGATCTTCGGCATCGTCTACAATGCCACCCAGTACGTACAACCATACAACAACTACTATTACAGCAGCTACTACACCGAATAACAGCTGCAACGAGTCTGGGAGACGGCTTTGTACGAAGCTTTTTTCAACCTTCGGCGTAAACCATTTGATTTATTGCCGAACCCAGAATTCATATATCCCAGTCGTTCCCACAAGAAGGTCCTGACTTATTTGGACTATGGCGTACGGGAACATGCGGGTTTCATTCTGCTCACCGGCGAAGTCGGCACGGGCAAGACCACCCTTATCCGACAATTGATCCATACGCACTTGCGCGACGTCGTGCTGGCGCGAGTCTTCAATACCAAGGTGGATGCCCTCCATTTGTTGGCCATGATCAACGCCGACCTCGGGCTTGAAACCAACAACAAGGACAAGCCCACCCTGCTGCGGGACCTCCAAGACCTGCTCATCGACCAATATTCCAAACGCCGACCCGTGG
>JAEZBW010000236.1 GCA_023426765.1 Bacillota bacterium | reverse complement strand
GAATCATTTCAGGCATTATTTATGGATTGATGATGTATAAAAAACCACTGACCTGGACAAGAGTGGCTGTCACCTCCCTGCTGATTATCACCGTAGTTGAACTTGGCCTGAACACCTTATGGCTGTCCGGCCTGTATGGAACTCCATACCATATTCTGCTGCTCACACGGTTATGGAAAGCACCTATATCAATCGTACTGCAGATTATCGTTTTGTATAGAACGGGCTACTTCCTTAAACGCATTGCATCACAGCAGCCAACCGGTGTATAATGGCATTGTCATAAAGTTTTAGGAGTATCCATGATGAAACAGGCTGCCACAAACGACACAGAAGAAAAGAAGGACGGCGAAGTCTTCTTAATGCATGCTGTGAATGAACTGCAGGCCGATACGGTAGAATCTCTTCTAAGATCCTACGATATTCCCGTATTGAAAAAACGCAGGGAAACAGGCAGTTATTTGAATATCACCACCGGCATCAATATTTATGGCGTGGATTTGTATGTTCCGTCTGCGTTGCATAAGGCCGCGATTGCACTGGTAAGAACCCGTAAGAGGAAAGAAGACGCGCTGGATGATGAATTTGAACAGGAAGAAGATACATATAGAAAGAAAAGGCTGATACGGATCTGGGTTATTATCGGAATTTTCTATTTACCGGTCCTGGTTGCTCTTTTCATCCACGCATTGGAATAAGTTTATATTGTGTCTTTACAAGTTTGTTGAAAACCTTTAGAATTGAAATGAACCGGCATGAAAGTGCCGACCTTAAGGATTAGTTGAATATTCGTATATAAGGTGTACACATTGCTGTACTTAAAAGGGAACCGGGTGTAATTCCCGGACGGTCCCGCCGCTGTAAGGAGGAGAACGCGTTATCCAGGCCACTGTCTTTGGATGGGAAGGCAAACGCGGACGATGATTCCAAGTCAGAAGACCTGCCTTGTATGGAAGTGAGGGTAGCTACGAGTGATAGGCCCCATGAAGTTTTATTATACTATGGTAAAACATCTGAAAGCCTTTCCTCCGGGAAAGGTTTTTTTATGACCTCCTCTCTTGCGTTGATATAACGGCTTGTCGCAGTATTATCGTACTACCGGCTATTCAACGATGATATATTTCAATTGCTTCCGTTGTGATAATGAAAGGAGTTTATGAAAATGAAAAAATGTCTATCTTTTGTTCTGATGGTTTTAATCACTGTCCTGATGTTTACCAGCTGTACAGCCGGAAAGCCTGCAGAAGCTAACGAAAAGGGGCCTGTGAGCACACCCGAGCAAATTCCGGCTGCATCGGCTGATGCAACTGCCACCCCACCAGTGGAAAACACAGGTTCATATCCGATGAAAATCACCGATTCCAGGGGGAATGTCACGCAATTGGACAAAGAGCCCATGAAGGTAATCTCTCTGTCACCGAACATCACTGAGATTATTTACGCGCTGGACAGGGGTGACAGGCTTGTGGGCAGGACAGCTTTCTGTGATTATCCGCAGGAAACTCAAAGTGTGACGGTTGTGGGGGATTTCATCGAGTGGAATTTTGAAACCATTCTCGCTTTGGAGCCCGATGTGGTATTTGCCTCAGCGCTGAACACCGAAGAAAATGAGAAGAAGCTGAAAGAACTGGGCATTCAGATTGTTTTTCTGACACAGGACGAATCCTTTGAAAGCACATACGAAACCATCGGCATGATCGCAAAGGTTCTGAATGCCGAAGGAGAGTCCTCAGCGATCATCAAGGATATGCAGCAGACAGTTGCCGAGGTTCAAAATTCCGTTAAGGGATTGGACAAACCGACGGTTTACTATGTGGTTGGTTATGGAGAGTACGGAGATTACACGGCCACCGGTGAGACTTTTATTGCCAGCATGCTGGAGTTGGCCGGAGGAGACAACATTGCCGCCAATATTACCGGATGGGTGTATAGCCTGGAAAAACTGATGGAAAACGATCCGTATATGATTTTATGTTCGGAGGATGCAAAGCAGGTATTCCAGCAGACCAATGGATATAAGGAACTGACGGCAGTGAAGGATGGACGAATCTATGTTGTTGACGAAAACATTCTGATGCGTCAGGGGCCAAGGCTTGCCGAAGGGCTTCGGAAACTGGCCGAAATCATGCATCCCGAAAGCTTTTAACTTTCTAATGAGAAATGCAAATAACCTGCCAGGAGCGCAACGAATGTCATCCTGAGCGCTGTGACGTCATCCTGAGCGTAGCGAAGGATCTGCTTTTGGGGGACAAGATCCTTCACTGACGTTCAAGATAATATACCTGTTGCTTCAGGTTTGATGCATGAAACATAAAAATGGATTGAGGTGATCCCTTGAGTTCAACTGTAAACCAAAAAACACTCAGGTTCATATTTGCAGCCAGCATTATAGGTGTTCTTTTCCTGGCAATCTCCTCTTTTTTCCTTGGTACTGCCAATATCCGTTTCCGGGATGTTTTCAGAATTCTTTTATCTTATATCCCCGGACTGAAGGATACCATCAGCCTGGAGGGGATCAGCTCGGCAACAGTAAGCATTATCACAAAGCTCCGGCTGCCCAGGGTTATCCTGGCCATGTTGTCCGGGGCAGGGCTGGCTGCGGTTGGGTCAACGATGCAGAGCCTTTTTCGCAACCCCATGGCCGAACCGGGTGTTCTGGGGATATCCTCCGGGGCCGGCCTTGGCGCGACCATCGCAATCGTCGCCGGTTTTGGCAGCACGATATTCGGCATGGGAGCAGCGGCAATCGCGGCTTTCATCGGTGCACTGCTGACGATTTTGGTGGTTTATAATATTTCACGCACGGGCTCAAGGCTTTCACAAACTGTTTTAATCCTGGCCGGCATGGCCGTCAGCTTCATGAATAGCGCCATCATACAGCTGCTGATGATCTTCCGGCGGGATCGCATGGATTATATCATGATGTGGACGATGGGATCTTTTGCCACGGCAGGGTGGAATAAGATCCTCATCCTGCTTCCCTTTTTAATCATCGGTCTGACGCTGATCCTCACTCACACCCGCCACCTGAATGTCATCTCCACCGGAGAGGAAACTGCAAAATCGCTGGGCATTGAAGTGGAAAAAGTTAAAAAGACCCTGTTGATTGTTTGCTCGGTGGTAACTGCCGCCTGTGTTGCTACCGGGGGCATCATTGGTTTCGTAGGATTGATTATCCCCCATGTTTTAAGGCTGTTGGTGGGAGCGGATCAAAAAAACCTGATGCCCTTTTCCATAGTCGGAGGGGCTGCCTTTCTGCTGATATGTGACACACTGGCACG
>JAEZBW010000233.1 GCA_023426765.1 Bacillota bacterium | reverse complement strand
CCCTGGTGCTGTTGAGCTTTGTGGGCACGCGCATGATCATGTCCGGCGTCAATCCCGAATCCGAAGCGCAGAAAAGCGACCCATCCCGCGGCGGCACGCTGTTGGTGATCTGCATCGCTACGAGCATCGACGCAATGGCGGTTGGCCTTTCCATGGCGATGCTGGGCAGCGAAATTCTGCGCCCGAGCCTGGTGGTCGGAATTGTTACCCTGGGGCTGGCGCTGTTCGGCCTGCTGGCGGGTGCAAAGCTCGGCGAGCGCTTTGGCAAGCGCATGGAAGTGCTCGGCGGCCTGATCCTTAACGGCATCGGCCTGCGCATCCTGCTTACGCATATATTCTAGCCAATCCACCTTCTTAAACACTTGTGCAGGGGCGCCGCTATACGGGCCAACCCGACCAGCAGGCCATTACAAGCGCTGCGCCCCTGCGTTAATTCCGCAACAAAGGGAAAACCACAGACAGTCTTACGGCTCGTCGACCGCCTCATCTTCGTCGGGCTTGCTCTGGCTGCGATCCACGTCGCGCATGATGGTCAAGTCGGTGTTCCGGTGAATGTCTTCAATGCTGTGCTCGTGGTGGTGCGTGCCTGTGCCATGATGTTCTCCGGTAACCGGCACTGCGCTCACTCCGGTCGCCGGAGAAGCGGCAATCTCGCCAGCCTGCACCGCGGAAGCATCGTCTGTCGTCAGCGAGCTGGGCGCATTTAAGTTCGCCCCGGGGTCTACGCCCACACCCAGGCGCTCCACCAGCTCGCCGCCCAACCAGGCGGTGATCAGGCTGATTCCCGCCGCGGCGAACGCTGCCAGCAGCGCAAGAGTCGGCGGCACGTAGCCCGGCGCGCTGTAGCGCAGCAGCCAGCTAAAACCAAACAACACCACAACCGCGAGGTTGCCGAACCCGTGGATAATCCCCACCCGCTTGGCGCGCGTTCCGCCGGGGATGGCGGCATAGTCGCGGAATCCAAAGATCGCCGCCAGCAGCCCGCCGATGATACCTCCGGCGATATTGTAGTAGGACACTGCTGCCAGCACCTCATTCCCTTTTATCAGATACAGGATATCAAAGATAATCGCTGCCACGAACAGCCCCAGCGGCAAGACAATCAGCATGGGGTGAATCGCGTGCCCAAAAATTTTTGCTCGACTCTCCATTGCATCCTCCTGAATAATCAAAAATGCTACTTTGCCCCACTGTTATTATTCCCCGATTAAGCAAAGAAAAACACCGGGGATTATTCCCACAACCGCTGTCCGGTTTCCCCCTGAACAGTAGTGGTCTTTGTTCCAGGACAACGTATCCACCTCATAGCAATCATAAAATGGTGAGGAAAGTCACTGATATTCGGTATGGTTTCCTTACCGTGAAGTGTTATAATTTAGGCATTCCTAATATTTATTATTGCAGCAACAAAAAGTGAACCGTGATGCTCCGTACCCTGCTTTACCGCCTCATTCCTGCCAATAGCATATCGCAGGTCGACTCAAAAAAGATCGACCGCGTTTTGACTCACCCCTTTTGGGGCTTGCTGATTCTGATCGGCATCCTCGGGCTGGCGCTTGGGCTTACCTACGCCGCCGCTCTGCCCGCCTCCGCCTGGATTTACCGCTCGGTTGTGCTTTCGCTAAACGCCAACCTTACCACCGCGCTCTCCGCCTCCCCAGAATGGCTACGCGGCATGGTGGTTGACGGAATCCTGGCAGGCGCGGGCACGGTGCTCTCTTTCATTCCCGTTCTGCTGATCTTCTTCACCATCCTGGCGGTGCTGGAGGCCTCGGGCTACCTGGCGCGCGCCTCGCGCGTTACCGACCGCTACCTGCTGCTGCTCGGGCTGCCGGGGCATGCCTGCATCCCGCTGTCGATGGGTTTCGGCTGTAACACTTCCGCCATCCTCGGCTGCCGCATCCTCGACGACCGCCGCTCGCGTTTGCTGACCATGCTGCTGGTGCCTTTTATCCCCTGCACTTCGCGCCTCGCGGTGATCGCCTTTCTCACCCCGGCCTTCTTCGGCTCCGCCGCCGGGTGGATCACGTGGGGTCTGGTGTCAGTCAACCTGCTGGTGCTGGGTGCGGTCGGATTCTTCGTCAACCGGCTGGCACGGCGCAAGCGCGTTCTGGTACACCACCCCAAGCTGCCACCCGTGCGCCTGCCCGCCCTCCGCGCGGTGGTACGCTACATCTGGGCCAACACCGCCGAGTTCCTCACCAAAGCCGGCACGCTGATCCTGGTCTTCTCGGTCTTCACCTGGGCGCTCAGCTACTTTCCCACCGGGAACGTAGAAGACAGCTACCTGGCATACCTGGGGCGCTTTTTGGCCCCCATTGGCGCGTGGGCCGGGCTGGATGACTGGCGCTTTATCGTCGCCCTGCTCTCCAGCCTGGTTGCCAAAGAGAACAGCATTGCCACGTTGGGTGTGCTGTTCCCGGTGGTCGCGGGTGGCCCCGAACTTTCCGCGCAGGTTGCGCAGGTGCTCAGCCCCGCCGCCCGGTTGGCTTACCTGGTAATCCAGATGCTCTTTATCCCCTGCGCAGGCACGCTCACCGCCATCCGCCAGGAAAGCGGCTCGTGGAAATTAGCCGCAGTGGTCATCGGCCTGATGCTGTGCATCTCCATGCTGGTCAGCGTGGCTGTGTAC
>JAEZBW010000200.1 GCA_023426765.1 Bacillota bacterium | reverse complement strand
ATTCAGTTCCCCGCTTCAAACATGAAACAGTAAACTTCATGCCCCGAAATGCCGTTTCCCTATATTTTGACACCTAGCCAAAAGCCAGGTGGGTGCCCTGCTCTGCCTTTCTCACTTCCTCTGCCGTTGCATCCGGTTCAAACCGATGTCGGAATTAGCTTGAGGCCTGTGTTACGGGTAAAAACAATCGGACTCCCGTACGTTTACTGTAGGTTCAAAATAATAGGTTTATTTCGAACACCCCAGGAACATGAAACATTTTCTGAGTTCATTATACCACCGGTCAGGATATTTCTCAACGTCTTTCATCGAAAAAAAACCGGAAAATTGCTTGTAATGCTTGCCAATAAAGGTTACAATCATTATAACATTTTCTGGTTTCGTTTTAGCGACGGAAGCAATTGCATCACAAAGCTATATTGAGGGAGAGATAAGCCCGCTGCCTGATTATGGTAACCAAAACCCGCCATCGAGGGCGAAGACATCTCTTCCTCGTTATTATCAGGACAGTAGCAGCCGGAAGGGATTGCGGCTGAATGATATTAAGAATAAAGTGATTGAGAGGTGTTTTTATGTCCGAACAGGTTAGATTGATCGCGGCCAGGATGAAAGAACTTCGTGAAATTGCAGGCTTCACGGCACAACAGGTTGCTTCCATGCTGAACATTTCCGCCCAGGAGTATACCGGCTACGAAAGCGGAAACCAGGATATCCCCATCGGGTTCCTGAATGAGTTTGCCAACCGTTTTAATGTGGACCTGACCGAACTGCTTACAGGAAATTCGCCCAAGCTTACCCGCTATGCCATGGTCCGGAACGGAAAAGGGATGAGTGTGGAAAGAAGAGCACCATATCAATACCACAGTCTTGCGTACAACTTCATCAATAAAAAGGCAGAGCCGTTTCTTGTGACCGTTCACCCGAATGAAAACAGCAGCGTATCAAAAAATTCCCACCCGGGGCAAGAGTTCAACTATATCCTGAAGGGTACCCTGATGATTGTCATCGATGAAAAGGAATTTATCATGAATCAAGGCGACTCGCTGTATTTCGATGCTTCCCTGCCTCATGGCATGAAAGCGCTGGGAAGTGAACCCGCAGAATTTCTGGCTATAATTTTTTAAGAGGGAGAAAACCGATGATTGAGAAATATTTGAAAAAAACCGAATTCACTTCCTATGATGATTTTGTGAATAACTTTTCGGTAGAGGTGCCTGAAAACTTCAACTTTGCGTATGACGTTGTAGACGATTACGCCAAAACAGAACCCGGCAAAAGAGCCCTTGTCTGGTGCGATGATAACGGCGAGGAAGCTGTCTTTACCTTTGCCGATATGATGCGCTTCAGCAATCAGACTGCGAATTATTTCAAATCCCTTGGCATCGGCCGGGGTGACCCTGTCATGCTGGTTCTGAAAAGACGGTTTGAGTTCTGGTTTTGTATTCTTGCGCTCCACAAGCTTGGGGCCATCTGCATTCCTGCTACGCATTTGCTGACCAAAAAGGATTTCATCTATCGGAATAATGCCGCCAGTATTAAAATGGTGGTTACGGTAAATGAATCCGAAGTGCAGGATAGCGTTGACGTTGCACTGCCCGAGTCCCCCACGCTGACGAAAAGGGTTACTCTGTTTGGCAAACGGGACGGCTGGCATACCTACCATGGCGAAATGGAGGGTTTCTCCAGTGAGTTCCAAAGGCCTGAAGGGGATGAAGCCTCGACGAATCAGGATATCATGCTGATATACTTTACGTCGGGAACCACGGGCATGCCGAAAATGGTCCGTCACAATTTCACCTACCCTCTTGGGCATATCATCACGGCCAAATACTGGCAGAATGTTCAGGACAACGGGCTGCATTTCACGGTGTCCGACACCGGCTGGGCAAAATCGGTATGGGGTAAGATTTATGGCCAGTGGCTTTGCGGAACAGCCGTTTTCGCCTATGATTACAATCACAAATTCGATCCGACGGATTTACTGAAAATGATCGAAAAATATGACATTACCACCTTCTGCGCTCCGCCCACTATTTACAGGTTCTTTATCAAAGCCGACCTGAAGGCCTATCATTTTAATAGCCTGAACTATTGCGTGGTCGCAGGGGAACCGCTGAACCCCGAGGTATACCGCCAATTCTATGAAGCTACCGGAATAAAGCTGATGGAAGGCTATGGCCAAACCGAAATGACGGTTGCATTGGCAACTCTGCCCTGGATGAATCCAAAGCCCGGATCCATGGGGCGGCCGGTGGCTGGATATGATATTGTCCTGTTGGATTTTGACGGGAACGTGTGTGAACCCGGTGAAGAAGGTCAGATCGTTCTGCGCACCGACAAAAAACGGCCAGTCGGCCTGTTTGACGGCTATTACAGGGATGATGACCTGACACGCTCGGTATGGCATGACGGTATTTATTATACCGGTGATATGGCCTGGCAGGATGAAGACGGTTACTTCTGGTTCGTTGGCCGTGCCGATGACGTGATAAAGAGTTCAGGTTACCGGATTGGGCCTTTCGAGGTTGAAAGTGCGCTGATGGAGCATCCGGCCGTAATGGAATGTGCCATTACGGCTGTTCCTGACGAAATCCGCGGGCAGATCGTCAAGGCCACCATCGTACTGGCCAAAGGCTATACCGCTTCGGATGAAATGGTAAAAATTCTGCAGGAGCATGTGAAAAATGTCACTGCGCCGTATAAATACCCCAGGGTGATTGAATTTGTCACCGAATTACCGAAAACCATCAGCGGTAAAATCCGCAGAGTGGAAATCCGGAATAAGGATAAGCAATAATACAGAATATGTAAAAAACGCTATGGGATTTGTGCCCATAGCGTTTTTTTACGATACCTTTTTCATTTTTAATGAAAAGCTTGATACCTCGTGTTTACATAAGATTTTCCAAGGAACCTGTCCCCCTGGCTAATGGTGAAATCTTGGTTACATAATATTTGCACCAACTGGAACCGTCCCAACGGCTCAATATTTATTGGATTCTTTGCGGTTGACGGTGATGACCTGTTGCTTTTCTCCATTTACAATGATGAAGTCGATGGATTCTTCCTTGTCCTCGGTGGTCAGCCAGGCACCTTTTCCGCCGATATCCGCACCCAGATAATACCGAATGGCGCCATAAACGCACTCCTTTACACAGGAGGCGCATCCCCAGCAGTCCCTGGGATACTTCATGTAAGACCAGCCCTCTTCGCTCTTATAAATCAGCTTTCCGGGGCAAACCTCAATGCAGGCCCCACACCCTTTGCACAATTCCTTGTCAATTGCGATGCTCATAATTCTCCATTCTTCCTGTCAGTTCTCTGAAAATCGTGCGGAACTTACCGTTTTCATAAACCGAATTCACATATTTCAGCCACTGCCCGTCGTCCTTTTCAGGATATTCGGTGCTGGACATGTAATTGTACCATCTCGATTCCTTTCTGGACTCCAGGTGGTGAATCAGTGCTTTGCAAACGTACAGCCTGTCAAGGATTTCGTACACGAACAGAAGATCATGCATGTCTTCGGCATTCAGGTTCCGGGCCAGTTCCAAAAGCTCATCAATGCGCTGTGCCGCATAGCTGAGCTTGCTGTGCTCTATCAGGTAATTTTTAGAGATCCCGCCTGCATTTTCATCCATGACCTTTTGCATCGCATCTTCAATTTCATCGATGGAGTGAATGGCAAACAGCTTTTTTCGGAAGAAATGATTCAGTTCCCTTTTCTTGCGCCGGATTCTGCGTCGTTCATACATGGCGATCACCGTGGGCTTCCGGTTTCTTATGTATTCCAGCGCCGACTCGGCGGCAATCTGCCCTTCGGCAAAGCACCCGGTCACATATTTTTTCGGGCTTCCTCCGGCCACATCACCTGCTGCAAACAGGCCCGGCAGCGTCGTCTGCCTTTTCGTGTCCAGCCAATAACCGCTGGCCGTGTGCCCGCCGACAATATAAGGCTCGGTTCCTTCAATTTCAACATTTTCAGAGGACGGGCCCTTTCCGGTCTCTATCCACTTCAGGGTTTGTGCCAGGGACATATTCAGGTATGCCTTGTACAGATCGACTTCCTGTTCTTCGCTGATACCCTTTGTTCTTAAAAAGCAGGGCCCCGATCCCTTCAGCGATTCCTGTACCGTGGCATACAGCCTTAACGGGGTGGAGTGATCCTTGTAATTTTCAACATATTCAGACCCGTACCGGTTCACCTGCCGGGCACCCAGCCCATTGGCAATGGTTCCGGTCGGAGAGATGGTATCCTTGCACCGCAGGGCGATAAACCGCATTTCAAAGGTGGTCATCTCAGCCCCGGCCCGAATGCCCATGGCGTAACCGGCACCGGTGTTAAAAGGGCAGTACCACATTTTATGCCTGGAGAAACCGGGGTTATTCGGGCGGTACAGCCCGGCTGCGCCGCCGGTGGCGCATATGACAGCCCTGGCGTAGATGGCGTAGAAAACTTTTTCGTCTGCCGAAAACCCAAAGGCACCGATCACACGGGTTCCGTCCAGAATATAATCAATGATGTTTACCCGGTTTATAACCGTAATGTTTTTCTGGCTTTCCACCGCTTTTGCCAGAATGGGCTTGATGTTTTCGCCGTTGATCTTGATCCCGCGGCGGCCCCTGGCAATATATTTTCCCTGGGCATCCTTCAGGATCGGGAGGCCCAGGCTTTCAATCTTTCGCGTCACCGCATTCAGCCGCAGCGCCGCGGTATATACCAAATCCTCCCGGATGATTCCCTGGGAATCGGCTTTCACATAATCCACATAGGAGTCCTCCGACTCCTTCTCATGGATATAGGCATTCAGCGCATTCACTCCTGCAGCCAGGCATCCGCTTCGTTTGATATTTGCTTTTTCAGCAATGATCACCCGGGCATCGGATTTTTCAGCGATGGTAAGGGCGCTGAAGCATCCTGCCGTTCCTCCGCCAATGATTAAAATGTCGGTTTCAAGCACCTGGGTTTTCAGCTGCATGGCAATCTCCCTGAAAACTAAACTATCCCACTATCCGATCAGCGGGCTTGGGTAACTTTAAACTGCTTCCGGATGTTTTTTTCAACAAACCCGGAAGGCATCAGTTTGCTGATCAATGCCATCATCCCCGCGCTTTGGCCGGCTGCATAGAACGGCTTCGGGTTTTTGATGCTGATGATCTTCATGATTTTCTCAGCGACGACGGCAGGATCCGAACCGGTCTGAATCCTTGCATCGCGGATGGCCTTTGCCGTATTCAGCGCCTGGGTATAAACCGAATTTGCAGGAAGAATTTTTTCCTGATAAATATCCGTTTTAATGAAAGACGGTGCTACGGTGACCACACGAATGCCAAAGGGCGCCAGTTCATTGCGCAGGCCGTTGGCCATCACCTCCATGGCCGCCTTCGCAGAGGCATATATGGAGGAAAACGGTATGGGCAGATGGCTGGCCAGCGAGGTTACATTGATGATGATGCCCTGCCGCTGCTTACGCATGATCGGAAGAATTCCCTGAATCAGCCGGACATTACCGAAGTACGACAGCTGATACAACTGGCGCACCTTTTCCATGGAAACCTCCTCGACAGAACCCATCTGGCTGGCTCCGGCATTATTCACCAGCACATCCACATGATCCAGCTTTTCAATCAGCGCATCGATGCTGTTTTCATCCATCAGCTCCAGCGGAAGATACTCCACGCCTTCTATTTTTTCTTCGGGTTTCAGCTTTTCCGGGTGCCTGCAGGTACCAATCACCCTGTAGCCTGCCTTCACCATAGCCGATGCCGTTTCACGGCCAATTCCTCTGGAAGCGCCGGTAACCAGCGTGCAATGTTTATGTTCCATCACTTTTTACCATATATTCTGGAAACAGCGTTTTCATCCATTTCCAGCTTCAAATTCCTGTCTTCGCGCAGCGAGCGGAAGGCCTGGAGGGTGGTTTCAATCTGTTCGTCGGTATGATTGGCTGTGGGAATGATGCGGAACATCATAAAGCCTTTCGGAATGACGGGATACATCACCCCGGTCACAAAAATCCCCTTGTTGCGCAGGTACGAAATCCAGTCCATCGTCACCCGCATATCGCCCAGCGGTACGAAAACCGGTACGATCGGTGACTCCACCTTGCCCACAAAGAAGCCGAGGTCACGCAGACCCTGTGACAGCTTGCGTGAAACGTCAAAAAGCCTCTGCCTTCTTTCCTGCCCGTTGATCACCAGTTCCAGCGTCTTTTTCAGGCTGCGGACATAAATCATCGGAAGGCTTTTTGCAAACACCTGCGTACGGGCATTGTACCGGATCCATTCCACAACCTCTTTACTGGATGCCGAGAAACCGCCGATGGAAGCGAAAGCCTTTGCAAACGTGCCGAAATAGATATCAATCTTATCCTGAACACCGCAGTATTCTCCGGTGCCACCGCCGTTATCACCCATAACGCCTACGCCATGGGCATCATCAATAAACAGCCGGGCTTCATATTTATCCTTTAATGCAGTGATTTCCTTCAGGTTCGCCACATCGCCGGTCATGCCGTATACGCCTTCGGTAAGCACGATCACGCCCTTTTCCCGGACTTCATTCACCTTTTTCAATGTTTTTTCCAGGCTGTCCATGTCATTGTGATTGAACGCGCGGATATTGCGGCGGTCTATGCCGGTCGCAATGGCGGCATCCACGATGGAGGCATGATCCAGCTTGTCTATGACGATGATGTCATCCTTTGTCACGAGGGATGCGATGGTACCGATGACACCCAGATAACCATAATTGAATAATATGGAGGATTCCTTATGGGCAAATTCCGCGAGCTGCTGCTCAAGCTGAATATGATCGACGGTATTTCCGCTCATCATCCTGGCGCCCATCGGGCCACTGGCTCCCCATTCCTTCGCGGTTTCCACCGCCACCTGCTTCACTTCGTCGCTTTCGGCAAGGCCAAGATAATTGTTGATGGACCACATGATATGATCCTTCCCGTTGAATTTCATCACCGTTCCGGGGGTGGATTCCATGACGGGAAGCGTGAAGTAACGATCCCCGTGCGCGCGGAATTCTCCGAAATAGCCTTCGGCTGTGGAACATTTCTCAAAAATATCCTTGTACATTGTTTCACCTCATCAGTTTTAATACTTTTTCCTGTATGCTATCAAGAATAAAATCTTTCCTGTCGATCACGAGATTAGCTTTAGCACTGGTAAGCTGATACTCCGCCGCCAGCCTTTCAAAGCCGCCGCCGGTAATATTCAGCATGATGACGGCATCCTTTGCAATATTCCCATTTTGAACCTTTTTCATCAGTGAGGCAAGGGCAATGCCGCCTTCCGGGCAGATATCACAGCCCTCCAGCTCCCTGAAAAGCTTTTGCGCCTGTGCTGCCTCACCATTCGTTGCGTTGAGCATATCCCCCGAAGAAGCCTTCAGGCAGTCATAAAGACCGCCCATGATGGAATATGGCGGCTTTCTGTTGGAAAGCACCTTCGCGTTGATGCTATCAATTTTCTGCCTTGCTTCATCTTCATCCACCTCCGGAATGGAGCGGCTGTCCGCCTTCCAGGCTTCGAAGATGGGGACGAAGGGTTCGTTTTGAGAGCATTGCAGGCTCATCATTTTCTGTCCATACTTTCCGCTTTGAATAAAACGCAGATTGTTTTCATGAGCAGCGATGGCACCGGTTCCGCTGCCCACCGCCTGGAAGTAATAATCCGGGATTTCGCCGATGGTGGTGACGGCAGACAGCACAGTAGTCCCCATGCCATCCCTTCTTGCCACATTCTTTGCACCCCCTTCAGGGTAAAACCCGGGGATACCGCAAATGATGTCTGAAAGCCGTATGGCATCGGAATAATCCGAATCGCCTCCAGCCGCGATGATTTTCACACAAGGATTTAAATCGCCGATATGCCAGAGGCTGCCCATATTTTTCCCGGGCACGACCACCACCAGCGGGATATCATTTTCCGACGCGACCTTCATAAACGCTCTTGCAGTATTGCCCGCAGAGGCTACCACCAATACTTTGCCGCTTTCCTTCGGAAACCGTGCGCAAACCGAAAAAGCTTCGCATTCCTTAAAGGTGCCCGTCATCATCCGGGCTTCCTTCTCGGGCCAGTACCCATTAAAGGTGATGTACAGCCGGGTCAGCCCCAGATGTTTCCCCAGGCCCTGGCTAAGATATGTAACCGGGCTTCCGGATCCCTGCAGAACCCTGTTGATGGGAAGCCAATCGGAAAATTGATACAGCCCCGGCAAGTCCTTTCGTACCGTTAGATCTTTTTTATGATATTTTGCCCGGAGGAATGCCGGTTTCGGGCTGTTGCCGTTGGCCAGGATCAGGCCGTCGTCGGTAAGCTCCTCCCCCGTTCCCAGACAAACCAGTTTTTCATGATTCAACATATGCTACTCTCTGCCTCCCTTTGAAAAATCCTCGGGAAAACTGCGGTTCATGCCTTTATAGCCTACTCCTTTACCCTGTTCCAGCCCATCGTTCTGATCATCCAGTCGGGCAGCGGCTTTCCGGGTTCTCTTTTTGTAAGATCCATAAACCATCCCAGCTTTTTCAGAATGGGCAGCTTGTGTGTTTCAACAAATTCAATTAATGTCCCATCAGGGTCTTCGGTATAAGTGAAATGGCCTGAGGCCTCACCCATGTCAAAGGTGCCTTTTCCGTCCTGATATGCATCGGGATTGCTGTCCACGGTAAAGGGATATCCCAGTTCTTCACAGGCCTGTTTCAGCTCCTTCATCCCCTGAATGTCATAACACAAATGAATAAAGCCCAAATCGCCCCAAAGCCTGTTTTCATAGATCTTCCGGGGGGTTCTGTCCAGCGCCTGGACCAGTTCAAGGGTGCTTTCTCCAAGCATGCGGCAGAAGGGGCCCCTGCGCGGCTGGCTGTGGGTAAGCAGAACCCTGCGGAACCTGCCATTTCCGCCGGGCAGCGTTATGAAATCTTCGAATATGCCGGTTTTGTCATACAGAACTTTATCATAGCCTAGAATTTTAGAATAGAACTGAATGGATTTGTCTATTTCGGTCACACCGATGAACGCGCCATAAGCCCCGCCGGTGGCATGAACGGTTTTGCCGAAGAAGTCCGCTGCACCAATGATCTGAAAGAGATTTCCGTACGGATCTTTAACATAAAAGCATTGATTTCCTCCGGGATCCCGTACCAGTTCCTTCTGAACGACAAGTCCCCTTTCATGAAAGAAATTCCATGCTTTTTGGATATCGGCTGTCTTAATCTTTGCC
>JAEZBW010000115.1 GCA_023426765.1 Bacillota bacterium | reverse complement strand
AGTCGACGTTTTCCTGGCTGGCCTTGCCCTTCCACTCGATTTCTTCACCCAGGAAATCGGGTTTGGCGAAGGGATCGTTCGGATCATAATCGGGTTTGGAAGCCATGGCCAGAATTTCTCCGGTTCTGGGGTCCATCACGATAGCCGCCGCACCTCTTTTTAGATTATAATCCAGCATGGCCTTTTCAAGGGTTTTTTCAGTGAAATACTGAATGGTTTCATCGATGGTCAGATAAAGGTCATACCCGTTCACCGGCTCGACATAGGTCTCGGGGCTGTACTTTACCTGCCTTCCGCCGGCATCGAACTCACTCATGACCATGCCGGACTCTCCCTTCAGGTCCTTGTCAAAGGTTTTTTCAATTCCGTTCAGGCCCTGCTCGTCATCCCCGGTAAAACCGAGCACATGAGAAGCCAGTGTGCCGTTGGGAAAATACCGTTTGGAGTCCTCATCCACATAGATATTGATAATTCCTTTTTCAAGCAGATACTCCCGGACCTGGGTACCGATTTCCTTCTCCACTTTCCGTTTGATAAAGGACCATCCCGAATTGGCCATCAATCGATCCCGCACCGTCTGCGGATCCATATTCAATATTCTTCCCAAATCACTGGCAATTTCATCAATCTTCTCGGACGTATCTTTCATTTTGTCCTTGAAATCCTGCGGGTTCACTGAAATTGTTTCAACCGATGCGCTGATAGCCAGTTCTTTCCCGTTACGGTCATAAATCGTTCCCCTTTTGGGGTTGATGATCCGGCTGCGGGTTTGCTTCGAATACGCCATTTTTGAGTATTCTTCGCCCATGACGATCTGATAGTATCCAATCCTTACCATTAGCGCGACGATGAGGACGGAATATGTAATCAACAGAAACAGCGATCTTTTTTTCACCTTCAGCGTATTGGTTGTCAAAACCGAAACCTCCCTGTCGGGCAATAAATAGCCTCTAATTACAAAAAAGGACTATAGATTGCGTGTTCACGAAGCTATTCGTAAAACCTGTCTTCAATCCATTGTCCATTTATTTTCTCCCTATATGTATATTCCTGACAGGCAGAGAACTTGCCTGCATTTTCGCAGCTGGCGCTGCATTCGAAAACACTCCTGGCCTTTGGCCGCCGGTTTCTCTATTGAAATAAATCCGATAACAGAGACATCAGGGTTGATTTTTCTTCTTCAGCCGCCTGGAAGGTTACTGTACTATAGTTCACCTTCGGTACATTCACCGGAATCCTCTGATAGCTGTCGGGCATTTTCATATTCAGACGCTCTTCAGCAATCTGGCGGATGTTCTCCTGATTGATGCTGGCGCTGATTTCAGCCTGAAGCTTCCGGTTACTGTCCTTCAGCTGCTCAAGCCGTGCATTCATCGAGGCCAGTTCGCCGTTCATTTCGGTGATGGTGGCGAACCGATAGATCATCGTAAATAGCATCATGAAACTAACCACAACACAAAATACCATCCTGCCCATCGGGTATCTGACGGGCTCGGGCATTGCAACAGTTGCCTTCCGCCTTACAGGCGGCCTTCGCACCGGTTGCTGCTCTTCCCTTTCAGGCCGTTCGGGCAGCTGAGGGGCTGCCGAACCATATATGTAACGATTAGGTTCCATTCCATTCACCTCGAATCACTGTTTATAACGACAGGAGCGATTGCCTGCAACCGCAGCACCGTTATAAAACAACAAGCCCCGGGCCGGTATAAACCTGGCCGCGGGTTTGATGTCAAATCAAGCTCTTTTGTTTCGAATCTTTTCTTGTCTTTTGTTTTGCTTATGTTTTTTCCCTTCGTAAATCATGTTTTGTCTTTGGTAAAGTTAAATTCTTTCGTACCTTAAAAATTTATCCTTTGTGTGTTGTGTTTTTTCTTCAGTGCGGGTTCATAGCCGGGTTATCTTCGGTTCAGTGATTAGTTGCAATCTTTTGTGCTTTGGTTCATTTGTCATTGGTACTTTCAGTTTTTCGCTTTGGTATTATGTCAAACAAGTTTTATGGCTATCCGTAATTTCGCGCTGCGGGCCCTGTGGTTTGTTTCCAGTTCCTGTTCCGACGGTACGATGGGCTTCGATGGAATCGCCTTCAGCTCGGCAACAGCGTTGCACACACATTTCGGAAACCCCGGCGGGCAGGTGCACCGACCGGATTTGTCCCGAATAAACTGTTTCACAATTCTGTCCTCCAGGGAGTGAAAGGTGATTACGCATAATTTTCCGCCGGTTTTCAGGCATTTCACCATTTCAGGCAAGGCCTGCTGCAGAACGTCCAATTCCCGGTTCACTGCAATGCGTATGGCCTGAAAGGTTCTTTTTGCCGGATGCGGGCCCTCTCTCCTGGCTGCTGCCGGAACAGCCGCCTTGATGATGTCCACCAGCTGCTGTGTGGTTGTTATCTCATTTTGTTTGCGGGCGCTGCAGATAAATTGTGCAATCCTGCCGGCCCACTTTTCTTCTCCGTATTCCCGGATGATTCTGGTAATTTCTGCTTCAGGCCAGGTATTCACCAAAACCCTTGCATCAAAGTCGCCTTCGCGGTTCATTCGCATGTCCAGCGGTGCGTCTTCAAGATACCGGAATCCCCTTTCCTCGGTGTCCAACTGATGGGATGAAACACCCAAATCAATCAGGATACCGTCTACGGATTTTATCTTTTGTGCTTCAAGGATTTGTCTTATGTTTTCAAAGTTCGCATGTTTGGTTACAAAGCTCCCTTTGGTGTTAACTTCCCTTAATTTTTTCCCGGCTGCCTCCAAAGCTTCCATGTCCTGATCGATCCCGATCAATAGTCCCTCCGGACCCAGCCGTTTCAGGATTTCAATGGAATGACCGGCGCCTCCGAGGGTACCGTCCACATATATGCCATCGGGTTTTATTTCCAGGCCTTCTATGCATTCTTCCAACATGACCGGCTTATGTGAAAATTCCATTCTTTGCTTCCTGCAGACTTAGATTACAATACGCATTTCACTCATTGTGCGGCGAACCTTATCGCCATCGGAGTCTTTATAAAGTGTAGGATTGTATGCCAGAATTTTTCTTGTGTCTCCGATAAACAGTATGTCCTTCTCAAGCTGTGCATATACCCGCAGCTCCGGCGGAATGATGATTCTTCCCTGTTTATCCATTTCGCTTTCAACCGCGTAGTGTACAAAGTGGTTATAGGCTTCACTGTAGTCTTCATTGGAGTTTGGCAGCTCGGCTGTCAGTCTTTCTACAAAACTGACAAACTGTTTCTCTGAGAAGAAATAAAGACTTTTATCCAAACCTTTGGTAAAATAGAACTTGGGCTCGAGATAATCACGAAATGAAGACGGTATGATGACCCTGCCTTTAGGATCCATAACATTGGTATATCTACCGACCAGCACCGTTTTCACCTCTTCTTCAGTAAATCAAGCCCCACTTTTCACCATTTAGGCCCACTTTCCTCCACTACAGTTGTATTTTACTCCATTGGGCCGTCATTCGTCAAGCAATTTATCCGATCACTTTCTTCGAAATCGGAAACCATTTTTTTCCTATTTTGTGGTTCTCTGCTTGTCCCACAACATGTTGTATCTGGCTGGTTGACGACACACTATACATATTTTTCTATTGATTTTTTGTAATATATTTTTAATATTTAAAAACCGCAGAAAATGCTTCCTCTCTTCTCTTGTATCTGTCAGGGGACTGGTCTACAATGAAAAAAAGGAGGGACGCCTCTATCGATCCCTACTTTTTTGATGCGACGTTGAAGGCTGCTCGAGCCTGCCATGCGCTCGGAAAACGATATACCACCATCGACTGCAGTTATGACAGCGAAATACACCATTTCAGCGAAGTGAATGTGATCTCCAATGAGTTTATTCAAAATACATATAAAGACAGGAATATTGAAGAATTGTTCAAACAATACTCAACGTGTTACTGCAAACAGGCAAGCTTCCGTAATTAAGCGGTTTTCCTTTTCTTTACAAGCAGGATGCCTATAAACAACACAGCCATAACAATAAGGCCGGGTTCAGACATCATGGTCTCCTCGCCCAGTTTTTCACCGAGGTCAACATCCGATTTTGCCGCGAGGATTTGCTTTTGCTTTTCTTTCAGCATGTTTTCCTGTGCCTCATTCTCCAAAACGATATAGGCTGTATAGGGAGAGAGAACTCCGGAAGCTATGCTGTCCTTCACCAGCTTGAACTGGTTCTCCACTTTATTCTCGGGATACAGGATCGCATTGAAAAATTCTGCCTGGTGCAGCACCGCCGTTTCCCAGCTTGTGCCGGGTACTGTCGTATTTGCACTGCTTTCGGCAACTGGGATGATGTCTGCCTCTGAATTTACTGAAAGATAGGCTTGGGGGTTTTGCGGATCAGTCCACACTATGACCGGTTGTACTGCAATATCCTCTATAATCCGACCGGTTTGATCGATAAAAGAACCCATATGGTATGCGGACAGATCTCCCTGGGTATCCAGGTGATATACTTCATCCCCTTCGGGGAGAGCTGTCTGCCATAGGTCGAAATCATCCCGCATCACGGTGTTTTTCAGATCATCGGTGACAAGCACAATCACCGGTCTGGTAGGGCTGTTCCCGGCATAATTCTTAAAAAGGATGGTTTTGATGGCTTTATCGGCATAAAAGCCCCCTCCCGTGGCTGCTCCCTTTGGTAACTGCAAGCCGTCTTCCTGAAACCCGACCTTCCAAAGGTTATCATTCACAGCATATATATTCACCTTATCCGGATCAAGGTTCCACTCCTTTATAAATGCTTCCGCCCTTTTCAGGCAGGTTTCGGTTTTTCCGCTGTCGGTGCAGTCCACAAGGAGAAACCATTCATTTTCACGGATGACGCTTTGAAGCTTTTCTTTCGCGGAAGCCGGAACATATACCGCACCATTCAGGATCACGGGCTCTTCCATTCGCTCCCCGGACAGCCGGATCATTTCTCCATCCAAAGAGAACTCAGCGGGTTCCCTGTGTATGATTTCAAAACCCGTCTGGCGGGTTTCGTTCACCGAAAACGGAAATACGCGCAGCTCCAGCGTGTTGTTCCCAATATACCGCAGCAATCCGGGATCCCTCTTTATGGTCGTTATTCGCTGGTATATCCATTCCGCCGCCCGTTTGTCGGCCAGGAGACCAAACTTTCTTTCTCCGTTTACGTCCAGATAATAATTACTGATATAACAGCCTTCAGGCAGCTTGAACTCAGTGAGGTATTCGGCCATCGGCAGGCTTGAGTTTCTCAGCGTCAGATGAACCCATGTGCGCCATGTTTTATCCTTTGTATCATAAAGCGAGTCGACAGTTACCCCTTCAAGCTCCACCGATTCCGTTATCTGCCCGGTAACCGGCGGGATAGGATTTTCACCCAGAATGACCTGTTTGATCAGCCTCATCTTTTCGTTCGACAGCGAAAGGTTATCGGTGACGATGAAGCGGTACCAGGCTGAAAGCAAGGGGGTTTGCTGTGAGAAAACCGGCAGGATGAAATCCGTCTGGTCCGTATTCTGTACAATATGCGATAAGGTGCGCCGGATGCCATTCCGGTTCACACGCACAGGCTCTTCATTCTGATAGGAAGGGTTTATTGCAGCAGTCATGGCCTTACCCAGGTTCACTCTGTCATTGTAATAGAACGCCGTAATCCCCAGCGGCAGGATGAAGCCCATCAGCACCCCGGTTATCATGATTTTCCGAATGCAGTAATGCTCTCGCAGATAACATAAATCAATATGCAGCGATCGAATATGGATGAGAAACAACAACGTTGGCGTAAGGATTAAAAAACCCGATCCAAAACCGATGATCGCCGGAATGGCCACCGGAACATAAGGCAAAAAGACCAGAAAGAAGTATATGGTGTAAGGAAACAACAGCGTTTTTCCCAGAAAAACCAACAGCCTGACGCGTGGGTTTTCCCATTCGGGTAAAATCAGAAGGGCTCCGCAGGCCGCAGCTGCAACGAAAAAGCCGGGATGTGAGAAATTTCCAAAAGTTCCGTAGAAGGAATGATTGATTGCAAGCCCCAGCAGCGGAAAAATTAAAACCACCGGGAGGATCAGCTTCTTCCAGAAATCAGGCTTGCGGTTCAGAAAAATGAAAACAATGCGGGTCAGGAAGAATAAAAAAGCCACCGAGCTTAACACAAACAGGATGAATACCGCATGTTCAAAAATCTGATCCGAACCGTTCAGCCAGGGAATGACCACAACCACGATAAGATACCAGCAAAAAGGAATGGAAATCGTCCAAACCACGTCATTCACAATTTTCGTCTCACCTTTTCGGGGTGTCAGCCAGAAAACCGAAAGCAGCATGGCATAGGCAAGGGCCGGCACTGTAAGGGCTTCGAGAACGACAACCGGATCCAGATCAAACATCATCCAGCCGGGAACCGAAGCAGGAATCAACTTGTTCCTGAGGAAAATGGAGACATAAATCAGAGGGATGCATACCGAAAAGACCGCTATGCCAAACCAGGGCACAAGCTCTTTTTTCCGCACAAGGCAGATAACAGCATAGGCTGTGGTTGAGACAACGAACAACAGAATCGCCGCTCCAAAGCTCTTCCATCCGCTTATTTGCCATCGATCCAGCTGCGGGCGGATTACTGAGAGTATCTTTCCCAATGCTGCCAGCAGTATGAGTTGCGGCAGGGTGATCGTTATCAGTATCCAGATGGGTTTTTTCATTGTCTGCATGATATATCCTCCTTTTGGCCGGATTCGGTCTGATATTTCTTCATAGCCCTTTTAAGGAAGTGATCTGCGCAGCTGTAATAAAGCAGGAGTATCGTTACGTATATGACGGTTCCAACAATTTTATGAGCGGTTTCGGTTTTCAAAAACGGAAATACCGAGCCTGCGGAAATCAGCGAAATGGAAACTGTAATCCTTGCCGCTGTGGCGTAAATACAAAGCAGAAAGGAGCCCGCCATCGCAGCACATTGGAACAGGATTTTCCCGGATTTCTTTTGAAAATAATGCAAAAAGGAAACAATCGTCATGGCATACAAGAGGATCAGGTAGTTCATCCCTGCGCAGCTTTTTCCGATGATGATGCCGGTTACAGGGTTCACATACCCTGCGCTTTGATCATATGCAAAGGGAATGCCAGTAATGGCTGAAACAAGAAAGGTTACCGGCCCAAGCAGAAACAAAAGCCCCTTCACCGGAGCCAGACTGTAGAACAGCTTGCCGGCAAAGGCTAATACCGGCACCGAGCCATAAAAAAATAAATCCGGTTTAATGACGTTGCCGTATCGAATGATTCTGCCGGTAAAGCTTGATTTTAAGGGTTGTTCCGGCTGTAATGAAACGGGCAATTTATTTCTCATGTGATACCTCACTGAAATATCCCTGAGAAGTACCGCCGCAGCTGCATCATGCGGCAGCAACCAGGAATCTGCATTTAATGTACAGACGCACAGGAACTGCCCTTTGTTCCAAAAGGGTTCAGTCATTCAAACATTGGCCTTTGTTTTCGCAGGGAGATGCTTAAAATTATCCCTACAGCCACCAGGTTCGTGGTGACCGAGCTGACGCCATAGCTGATAAATGGCAGCGGAATTCCCGTAACAGGAAGAAGGCCGATATTCATCCCGATATTCTCTAAAAAATGGGCAAATATCATGGCGACAAGACCCATGACGATATAGGATCCATAACGCTCACGGGAGTACCATGCAATGTAGATGCAACGTGCAAAAAAGACCAGAAACAGAAGGATAAGAACTGCTGCGCCAAAAAAGCCAAGCTCTTCGGCAATCACGGAAAAGATAAAATCCGTTCGTGCTTCGGGAACGGTTTCAGCAGCAAAGCCGTTCCCCCATCCTCTTCCCCATAACTGTCCCGAACCTGCATATTGGATGGAAAGCCGGACCTGATAATTAATTCCCAGCGGATCGGCATCCTTGTTAAAAAAGCTGTAAAAGCGGTTTTTCATGTAGGACGGAAGCAGATTATACAGGCCGGTGTAATAAATCAGCGGCAAACTGGCAGCGGCCGTGCCTATGCCCGCGAAGATATATTTGTAAGGGATACCCGCAAAAAACACCATGGAGATAAAAATAAAAATATAGACCAGACTTGTCCCGAAATCAGGCTGCAGCATGACAAGAAAAATCGGAACCGCCGTAAAGAACATCAGCTTCAGATAATTGTATTTACCGGATTTCATCACAATGTTTTCAAGATATAGCGCATTCATCACCACGAAGGTGACCTTGCCGATCTCCGAGGGCTGATAGGTGAAAAGGCCGAGATCCAGCCAGCCCTGGGTTCCCGTTTCTTCCCCGCCTTTTCCGATAATCAGAACCAGAACCAGCAGCAGCGTTGTGAAACCATAGGCTGCAAAGCCCAGTATCTTTAAATCCTTATAATCGACCAGGCTGAGGATAATCATTGCAATTCCTCCGCCGAAGATACCCACAACTTGTTTAATCAGGCTTGAGGGGCTGTTGATCTGGGTGGTTACACTGGTGATCATGATCATCCCAAAGGTGTTCAGCGCAATCACAGACAGCACCAGGAACCAGTCATAGTGCTTTAATACATTTAACCCCTGGCTTTTTTCTACATGCAGCATGGAATCTTATTTTCCTTCCCATTTCTTAAATACATTTAATGGGTCCGACAGGATGAGATACACCCCGTCAACCCTTCAAACAGGCTTATGATCCGAACAGGCAGTCTGTAAGTTTGTTGTTTATGATTTTCTTCAGGATTTATCTTTCTCTGCGTCTTCAGCTGTTTCATCCTTCCCGGGGTCTTCCTGATCGGGCACCGGTTCCTTCACTTTTTCCATGCTCTGTTCGCTCTGGTCAGCGACCGGTAATGGTTTTTCCACAGGTTCCTGATCCATGGTGTCCAGAATGTCTCGGTACTGGCTCGGTTGATATGATGCACCCTGATCCTCGGCCTTTTTAAGACGCAGTCTTCTGTACAGAATAACCCCGATGAAAGCCACTACAAACAGTATTCCAAATACCCGGTTGATATTCACGCTTCCCACCTTAAGGTCGAAACGGAGGCTGTCGATGGTGAAACGCGCCAGTCCGTATGAGATCATGTACAGACAGAAAACCTCTCCCTGCAGCTTTTTCTTCTTTCTGAACCACATCAGGATAAAAAAGGCTGCCAGACTCCACAGGGATTCATATAAAAACAGCGGATGAACCGGCAGCTCGGGGTTCACACCAGGATACTGTTCCAGGATGATCGTGCTTCGAATGATATCTCCCGTCATTCCCCAGGGTAGATTTGTGTTCGGGCCAAAAAGCTCCTGATTGACGAAATTGCCCCATCTTCCCACGGACTGTCCCAGCGCCAGGTAAACCACCAGATGATCCAGCACCTGCAGCGCATTGATTTTCCGATGCCGGCAAAACAGGAAGATGGTGATAATGCCCACGACGATCCCGCCGTAGATGGCAAGACCGCCATGCCATATTTTATAGACCTCGGACAGGTTTTGCTGATAATAGCTCCAATTCACGAGAACATAAAAAATTCTTGCACCGATAATGCCCAGGGGAGCTGTAAACAGCAGCATGTCGATCAGATCATCCTGCTTCAGCCCATACTTCTGGCTGCTTTTCAACACACCGGCAATGATCACCAGAAAAGCCAGTGCAGTAATAATACCATACCAATGCACTGTAAACGGGCCAAGCGTGAACAGCACCGGGTTCAGCTCCAGGTGTATCCCAAGTTTTGGAAAGTCAATATTATTCAGCATATCCATCCCTCACATTCTACGTTCTTTATTCTGAACTGTTTTTTCTCTTCATCCGTTACCCGATAATAGCGGTTCTCATGGGCAGCACTCCCAAAATGCCGTTCCAGCATGGCGAAAAGTTTTTCTTAGCCCTTCATCGGCCAGACAATGGACA
>JAEZBW010000113.1 GCA_023426765.1 Bacillota bacterium | reverse complement strand
GAAAATCCTGCCTGCATTGCTTAAAAATTCAGCCTTCCATCTGCTTAACTGATTGGGATGGACCTCATACATTGCAGCAACTTCATTCAGTGTTTTCTCCTCCCGAAGAACTTCCAGTACTATTTTGGCTTTTTGTTCAGGTGTAAAATTTCGTCTCTTTTCCACGATCCCATTCTAACTTATTTTCTCTGTTTTGTCTGTCTTGTTTTCTGGGTTCATTATATTTACTCCCGTTAAGTAAGCCCTACTTAGCAGCAGTTAAAGATTTATTTCACAAAGAGATAGTTGGCTGGGCTCTCGCCCCGCATATGCGAACAGAATTATGCATACAGCCTTACAGAACGCGGTAATCCGGCACAGACCACCGAAGGGTTTAGTTCACCATTCAGACCAGGGAAGTCAGTATTGTAGTAAGGACAGAGCGTCCGCAAACGGGTCAAGGGAAAAACTCCCCTGTGCAAGCGTCACCAAGCCATTGATGGACTTTCTCATATCTGTGAAGCCGCAACAGAGATACACAGGTTTATCACCCCATCTAATCATAAGTACGCTCTCGGAAACTCCGAGAACTTTAGTTTCATATATTTCAAGGAGGCTGAATAAACATACGTGTAAATGGTAATAATCTCCACATAAATGAATGGAGGTTATACCATGAAAACATCAAAAAACATCCTTAGTGAAAAGGAAATGGAACTGGTCAGTCTGTTAATGCAGGACTGCAAAAGCACAAGTGACATTCAGTCGAAGCTAAAACGTCTATTTGCCGGAACAATTGAGCAAATGCTCGAATCAGAGATGGATGAACATCTCGGGTATGAAAAACATGATATAGCAGGAAATAATTCAGGCAATTCTCGCAATGGCTACAACCACAAGACAATCATAAGCGATTATGGCGAAAGCGAAATAGCCATACCACGCGACCGCAACGGGGAGTTCGAGCCGAAAGTTCTTGAAAAGAGACAGACTAGGACTGATGAGATAGAACAGAAAATCCTGGCCATGTATGCTAAAGGTATGAGTCAGCGTGATATTGAAGACAACCTGCGAGAGATTTATGGAGCAGAAATTCCGCAGACGCTAATTTCAAAAATAACGGACAAAATTCTACCTGAAGTGAACGAATGGCAGAATCGGCCGTTGGAATCCATTTACCCGATTATCTACTTTGACGGGATTGTATTCAAAAGCCGCAAGGACAACCAAATCATTAATAAATGCGTCTACTCGGTTCTGAGCATTGACATGGACGGACAGAAAGACACCTTGGGCATCTGGATTAGTGAAAACGAGAGTGCAAGCTTTTATGCCTCAATCTGCTCAGATCTCAAAAAACGCGGCGTTCAGGACATCTTTATCGCATGCCATGACAACCTGAAAGGGCTTGGAGACGCAATAAATGCAATATTCCCGAAAACGAAGCAGCAGCTTTGCATAGTCCATCAAATCCGAAATTCTACTAAATTCGTGCAGTACAAGGACAGGAAGGCAGTCTGTGCCGACCTAAAAAAAATCTATGGTGCAGTGAATCTTGATGACGCAGAGTATGCAAAGGAGGAATTTAGGGAAAAATGGGATAGGAAGTATCCGTCCATTCTTCGCTCCTGGGATGTTAATTGGGCAGAACTTACTACCTTTTTCAACTATCCCGAACAAATCCGGCATTTGATATATACGACAAATGCAGTGGAAGCGTATCACAGAATGGTGCGGAAGTTCACGAAATCAAAGGCAATTTTCCCTACGGATGATTCGATACGAAAGGTGGTTTTTCTCTCGGCAAAAGAAATCACTAAAAAGTGGACACAGCCATCAAGGGATTGGGCGTAAGCGTCAAATAATTAGTGTATAGGAGCCTATGAAACCCTATGATACAATCCTCTTTGATGACAGTGGTGCTTTTTGAGGTCAATATTTTGCAAAACTATAAAAACTCGCTCTACTTTTTATAGTTTTGCGAAATCTGAGGCAAAACTGCACCCGAATATTGAGGAGGTGTGTCACGTGGCAACAGAAAAACACCAAGTCCAGCTTCAGCGCTGGAAGGCTCTGATTCAGGACCGAATGAACAGCAATCTAAAAATACTGGAATGGTGTGAACAAAATAACGTCAGTAAAGATGCTTATTATTACTGGCTGAAGCAGATACGAATAGAAGCAGTCGCTGAAGCCAAGTTGAAAATACCAGTCATTTCAGAATCAAATTCATTTGTAGAAATCCAGCCAACTGTATCTTCGGTAGTGGCATCTACGCCAATCAGATCAAGACCTTCTGCAATAATTCGTGGAAATGGTCTTGAAATAGAACTTTTTGATGATGTTTCTCCAACCTTCATCAGAATGCTGATGGAGACTGTAAGGTATGCTTAAGCCCGGCATTGATGTTAAAAAGATTATAATACTGACCGGCCGTACTGATTTAAGGCGCGGAATTGATGGCTTGGTTTCCATTGTAAAACTTAGGTATGGCTTGGACCCCGTTGAAAAAGGAGTACTTTTTCTTTTCTGTGGAACAAAGAAAGACCGCATAAAAGGAATCTTCTTTGAGGGAGATGGATTCGTTCTTGTATACAAGCGATTATCACAAGGGAAATATCGCTGGCCACACAACGAAGAAGAAGCTAAACACTTGAGTTTCCAGCAATTCAGCCAACTAATGGATGGTTTTACTATTGAAAGTTCCATAAACAGATAAGTAAAAAAGACTAAGAGATATGACGTTTGTTGTATCTCTTTTTTGTGCAACATAGGTGCAAAATATTTAAATAAAACATACCTATTTAGTTGACATTATCATAGGTATGTGATATAATTATACCTATGAAGGAGGAGTGATCATGTCAATAGTTAAGCATACCGATAAACGCACAGG
>JAEZBW010000310.1 GCA_023426765.1 Bacillota bacterium | reverse complement strand
CGTCTGGCCATGTTGAGGCCCATGCGTCCAAGGCCGACCATAGCGATGTTCATGGCGTGACTCCTTACGGGTGGTTTGGCCCGGTCGGGGCCGGTTGCGCGCTTTTTATGGCGCGTTTTTGACGTATGGCGGCCACGGCGCGCCGGGCGGCCAGGGGAAAGAGGCCAAGCAGGGCAAAGGACACCAGCAGCCCTGGCGAGACGATGCCGGACAGCGAGGTCAGCTCGCTGAGCTGGGCGCCGGCGTTGACGTAGACCGCCGTGCCCGGGAGCATCCCGATCTGGGAGACGAGGTAGAAGGTGGAGAGGGGCACGGCTGTGAGTCCCATGACGGCGTTGACCACGAAAAAGGGAAACAGGGGCACCAGGCGCAGGGTGAACAGGTAAAAGGCCCCTTCCCGAGCCAGGCCCGCGTCCACGGCGGCCAGCCCCGGCCCCAGCCGCCTGGTCACGGCCTCGCGAAACAGCGTGCGCGACAGCGCGCAGGCGAGCGTCGCGCCGATGGTGCTGGCAAAGGAGACCAGGATAAGCGTCGTCCAGAAGCCGAAGACCGCCGCGCCGCCCAGGGTCAGCACCGTGGCTCCGGGCAGGCTCAGGGCGGCCACCAGCACGTAGAGCAGGAAATAGCCGGCGGCAAAGGTCAACGGCGCGGCGGCCCGGGCTTCGGTAAGGGCCTGCCGGGATGCCTGGAGGGTCTCCAGGGTGAGGTAGCGTTGCAGCCCCAGGCCGAAAAAGGCGGCGATGCAGGCCAGGGCCAGGGCGGCCAGGAGCAGTTTGCGGCTACGTCCGGACATGCGGCTTCCTTACAAATGGCGGGCGATGTAGGCGTCGGCGTCGAATTTGCGGCGACAGCCCCGTTCGTTCATGTAGCGTATCTGGCCAAAGACCGGCCGGTTGGCCCAGGGCCGGTCGTGGAGGCCGCCCACGGACCACAGCACGCCAACCACGCCGTTGGGGTCGCGTCCGTCCAAGGCGTAGCGGTCGTTTAAGGTCAGGGCCGTGTCCAGGGCCTGGCGCGGCGAGGGCGACCATTCCAGGATCTTCTTGGCCCAGTACATGCGCATGTAGCCGTGGATGCGGCCCGTGGCCACAAGCTCGCGCTGGGCGGCGTTCCACAGCGCCTCGTGCGTGGCGGCGGCCTCGAACTGGGCCGGCGTGTAGCGGTGCTCCCGCTCGTCGCCGGCATGGGCGTCCAGGGTCTTGCGAGCCCAGTCGGGCAGGGCGTCGTAGCGGTCGTAGTGCGGCGTATAATGGCAGTAGTTGTCGGACAGCTCGCGGCGCACGATGAGTTCTTCGAGATAGGCGTCGACGTCGGCGGCATGGCGTGCCCGGGCGGCCAGGACGTCCAGGGCGGCGCGCTGGGGGGACAGCTGGCCGAAGTGGAAATAGGGCGACAGACCCGAGACGGCCCCGGCGTTGGGGTCGTTGCGGCGCGCGGCATAGCCGGACAGGCGCTCGGCCGTAAACGCGTCCAGGGCGGCCCGGCCGGCGGCCGGGCCGGGGACGATGCCCGGGACCGGGCCGGGCGCGGCGTCCACGGTAAGGCTCGCCCGGGCCGCGCCCCAGTCCACGGCCGGCGTGGCGACCAGGGCGGCGTCGGCAAAAGTCGGCAGCTCGGGGAAAGGTTCCAGGAATTCCTGGAGCCGCTTGTGGATTTTCGGGCGAAAGGTGGCGGCGGCGTATTCCCGGCGCGGCGAGGCGACCAAGCAGGGAACCACGTTGTGGGCGTCGGCTTCCAACAGCGGCCCGGCGTAAGCCTCGGCCACGGCGCATTTCCAGGCGATTTTCAGGCGCAGGGGATCGAAGTCCGTGACGCAAACGCCGGCTTGCAGCTCGCCCAGGAACGGCGGCACGACAGCGGCCGGATCGCCCAGGAGCAGATGGAAGGGCACGCCGTGCGCCCGAAGCGCGGCCTCGGTTTCGGCCAGACCGCGCAGCAGGAAGTCGTAGTGGCGCAGGCTGGCTCCCGGAAAGCCCGGGGCCAGGGCAAAGGCGACATGCAGCGGCGCGCCGGTTTCCCGGGCCAAGTCGGCGGCGGCGAGCAGGGCCCAGTTGTCTTCGGCCCGCTGGTCGCGGCTCATCCAATAGACGACCGGCCCGGCGCGGCGGGGCTTGTCGGAGAGCGGTCGGACGCGGGCGGGATGGACCTGCATCCTTCACTTGTAGGCGGTCAGGGGGGCGGTTGCAACTGTCGCGGCGATCTGGGGGAGCGATTCGCGTCTGGACCGGAGGGCGGCCGACAAGCATGCCCCGGCCGCCCGTCGAGGCTCGCGCTTCTCGGAAAAGATGCAGGCGTTTGCGGGACGCGCTGCTAGGAGCAGGCCTTCACCTCGTCCCACAGGGCGTTCTTGGCGTCCATGTCCAGCTTGTCGAGGTCCAGCCCCCGGGCGGCGGCCAGCTTTTCCATGGCCTTGTAGCGGGAAAGGAACTTGGAGACGGCCCCGTCCAGGCAGGCGTTGGCCTTGAGCCCCAGGCGGCGGCCGTATTCGGTGAGCGAAAACAGGTAGTCGCCGAATTCCTCTTCCATGGCCGTCTGGTCGCCGGCGGCCACGGCCGCCTCGAATTCGGCCCGTTCGGCGCTAAGCGCCTGGGCCATGGCTTCGTCGCTCTCCCAGGTGAACCCGGCCCGGGCCGCCTTGGAATGGACGCGGTAGGCCTTTAAAAGCGGCGGCAGGCCCTTGGGCAAGGTGGCGTAAAGGCCGGTTTTTTCGGTTTTCTCGGCTCGCTT
>JAEZBW010000056.1 GCA_023426765.1 Bacillota bacterium | reverse complement strand
CCTTAAGGGCCGGTGCGCTGGACTTTGTTGTAAAACCCGACAGCCGGCAGGGTCAGGCGTCTTTTTTCAATGAACTGAAAACAAAAGTTAAAGGTTCAGTGGCGGTGAACCGTTCATTCCTGAAAACGATGAACAATCCCTATGGCGGAAAGCCGAACAGAAAATCGAAATTCGGAATTATTGCCATAGGAGCATCCACCGGTGGCACCGAGGCGATTTACAGGATCGTCATGGAGCTGCCGAAAAGCATTCCGGGGATTGTCATCGTGCAGCATATGCCGCCTGTATTCACCCGGATGTATGCGGAGCGGCTGAACAACACCTGCGCGCTGGAGGCAAAGGAAGCCGAAACCGGGGATCGTCTCTATCCCGGAAGGCTGCTCGTGGCTCCGGGCGACTATCAGATGCGCATCCGAAAAACCGGCGACGGTTATTCCGTTGAATGCAGGAAGGAAGAAAAAGTGAGCGGACACTGCCCGTCGGTGGATGTGCTTTTTCAATCCGTTGCGGAAAAAGCGGGCGAAGATGCAATCGGAATCCTGCTTACCGGGATGGGAAAAGACGGCGCAGAGGGGTTGTTGAAAATGCGTCAAAAAGGTGCGAGAACTATCGGACAGGATGAGGCCACTTCGGTGGTTTATGGTATGCCGAAGGAGGCTTATGATTTGGGGGCTGTTGAAAAACGGCTTCCGCTGCAGGAAATTCCGCAGGAACTGTTGAGAATACTGGGGTATTAGTCACTTTTTACTGATCAGAATAGCCTTTCGCCACTAAGTTAAATAGAGACAATTCGATGTTGATTGGCTTGTGATGCATGGAGTGCATTGGAACAGATTTCCCGGTAAACCGAAAGCAAATAATAAACGGTTTTCGGGCTGTTTTGAATCTCTGTTTCGTTACAAAATTATTAACAGAGTGTAAAAAATTAAGATTTGCTGGCATTTGCATTCATTTGTGTATATAATGTACGTATTGCGTTTTATGCAGATAATCCGATGATGGAGGTTGGAGTCTTTGGAAAATAAAGCGAAGAAAAAGATGCCGAATGATATTAAAATTTTTATTATTATCTGCGCTGTGGTGGCCTGCATTTTGATTGCTGCCATTGTGTACCTGATTAAGCCGAAGGATGTGGCTATTGTTCAAAACAGCAGGATTACCGGCGATGAGTTCAAGTATTATTATTCGCAGAACCTTCAGGCTTTCGCATCATACATGCAATATGCGGAGTCCGAAGAGGATCAGCAGTCAGTTCTCAATTATGCAAAGCAGATGGCGCTTAATCAGGCCGTAGAGATTGAATATACGCTGCAGGAAGCCAAGAAGGCAGGCTTTAAGGCCGATCAAAAGGAAATGAACGATGGCTGGGCAAACATGGAAAAAAATATTACCGATGCCGCTGCAGCCTATCAGATGGACATCAACAAATTCTCTGAACAATCCTTCGGCGTTAGCCTGAACAAGGTGAAAACCATTTATATGGATGCCTTTACAGCGCAGAAGTACATGGAAAAGAAAGTTGACGAAGTTGAATTGGATGAAACCAAATTGGCTGCATTTTATGAAGAGAACAGGGCATCTTTCGATTATAATAAAGTCAGCCATATCCTGATTACATGCGCCCGGGACGCTGAGGACGCCGTTGCACAGGAAAAGAACAAGGCTGCCCAGGATATTTTGGACAGAGTGAACAAGGGTGAGGATTTTGCCGCCCTGGCAAAGGAATTCAGCGAAGATGAAGGTTCAAAGGATACCGGCGGCACATATGACGTTTATCAGGACACCAATTTCGTTCCTGAGTTTATGGAATGGACCTTTGCCGCCAAGGTTGGCGAAACGGGCATTATCCGCACCGATCATGGGTTCCATGTGATGAAGCTTGATGCCATCAACAACACTCTGGACGCCAACAGGGATTACATTGCAAAATCCTATCAGACCAACGAATACCAGACCAGGATTAATGACCTGATGAATGACGGAACGATCAAGGTCGAGATTCTTGAAGGCCTCAGTGAGTTTTAAGAGACAGAAAAGCCGGGGTATTATCCCCTGCAAAACCTGAAACATTATGACGCCAGCCGGCGATTGACGGCTGGCGTTGTTTTTTACGTCTGATTGGACAAGTTCTGCTTCAAACGGTCCTCTTCCTGCTGCACGGTTTTTTTGTCTATCCGTTCAAACAGGATTTCAACAGGCTTCAGTTCAAGCCCGGGAGAAACCTGTACAACCGTCCAGGATGGTTTTTCAATAGACAGAAACCCTCTGACCCGGTGCGATGAAAAGGGCAGGAAAGGCTCGAGCAGGTTGGCAAGGTTTGCAATGATTTGTACACAGGCATTCATTGTCTCATTGCACCTGTCCGGGTTACTTTTAACGGTAATCCAGGGTTGTTCGTCGTCGAAGAACTTGTTTGCTGAACGGACATATGCAAAGATACTATCAAGTGACTCCTTGAAATTACCCTGTTCAATAGCTGTGCCTGCAGCTGTGTACAACCCATCTAGCTCCTGTAAAATGGCAGGCTGTGTTTTTGCCTGCGGAACCCTGTTGTTCAGGTATTTCTGTATGAACACCAGGCTGCGGTTCACAAAGTTGCCGTAAGCCCCCAGAAGCTCACCATTATGGGTGTTGATAAATTCACGCCAGGTAAAATCCGTGTCCCGTTTTTCAGGTCCGTTGCCGATCATAAAATAACGGATGGAATCGGGATGATAACGCTCCAGAATTTCCTTCACCCAGATGGCCCAGTTCGCACTGGTGGAAATTTTTCTGCCCTCCAGGGTCATATACTCGCTGGAGATGATGTCATCCGGAAGCCTGAATGAGACGTCTGTCCGGCCAAGCAGCAGGGATGGCAGAATGATGGTATGAAAAGGAATATTGTCCTTTCCATGAACATAATACTGGCGGGCGCTGTTCCAGAATTCCAGGAAATCCTGACTGTTTCTATCACAGAGGGTATTGCAGCAGGACAGATACCCCAGCACATTTTCAGCCCAGATGTATATTTTTTTCCCTTCATAGCTGTTCAGCGGGACATCAATGCCCCAATCCAGATCCCGTGTCAGGCTTCTGTCCCGAAGCCCCTCCCGAATGTACCGAAAGGACATTTCACAGGCATTTTTCCGCCAATCGGTGTGATTTCCGACATATGCTTCAAGAGCATCCTTCATCTGTGTAACGGCAAGATACAGATGACTGGTCGGACGCAGCTCCGGAGCACTTCCGCAGATACTGCAGCGCGCGTGAAGCAGCGCTTCTGGCTCGAGGACGCTTCCGCAGGCCTCGCACTGGTCTCCCCGCGCTTTTTCACCGCAATGCGGGCAAATACCATTCACAAACCTGTCCGGAAGAAATTTATCACAGACCTTGCAAAAGGTCTGAAGCGTTTCCTTTTCATACACATACCCGCCCGTATAGAGCTTGCGGTGAAAATCCATCACAAATCGTTTGTGCTCTTCACTGGATGTTTTCCCGTAGAGATCATAGGTAAAGCCAAGCCGTGAGAAACAATCTTCAAATTCCTGATGGTAGAAATCACTGATCTCCTCAGGCGTTTTATTTTCCTGCCGTGCACGAATGGCAACCGGTGTGCCGTGGCAGTCGCTGCCCGAAACATAATAGACCGAATCTCCCTTCGACCTGAAATATCTGGCCAGAACATCTCCCGGCAGTAACGCGGCAATATGGCCGATATGC
>JAEZBW010000696.1 GCA_023426765.1 Bacillota bacterium | reverse complement strand
GTATTAGTCGGAGACAACTCGGAAAGTACGTGTGTTATAAAAAGCCGCATGAACGCGTAATGCAAACGAAGATATGCGGCACCCAGCAAAAACCGGTTTCCTGTGAATCATTTGCTTTCCGCTCAGTCTCCCCGGATTGAAAGAGAGGAATAACAAATGGCATCCATGCCAAAGTATATGGAGATCGTCGATTGGACGATTGAACAGATCGCTTCAGACGTTTTTAAGGCGAAGGACAAATTTCTCTCGGAAGCCGCACTGGGAGAGAAGTTTGGGTGTTCGCGACAGACTGTGCGACGTGCCCTGGAAGTGCTTGAACAGCAAGGACACATCACCCGCGTTCAAGGAAGTGGTACTTACATATCTCCCGTTATACATCCTATACGATCCCAGATTGCTCAAACAAGAGGCATGTCACGAACGGTTGGATTAATCTCCACTTTTTTGGACAATTACATTTTTCCAAGCATTATCAGGGGTATCGAAGGTGTTTTCTCTTCCAATGGCATTGCATTGCAGCTGGCATCCACAAACAATCTGGTTTCGGGAGAGACACGGGCATTACAGCTGATGCTTGAAAGACATCTGGATGGTCTGATTGTCGAACCTACCAGAAGCGCTTTGCCCTGTGCCAACCTCGACTTGTATCATACAATTTCGCAGAGGGGAATCCCGCTTATTTTTATCGACTCGTTTTATCCCGAACTATCGATCCCATATGTCACGCTGGATGATGTGAAGGCAGGATATGCAGCCACAAATTACCTTATCGGCAGGGGGCACCGGTATATCGCAGGGATATTTCCGCACAGCAACAGACAGGGGCATCTGCGTTACCTTGGTTATATCAAAGCGCTTGCAGAGCAGGGGATTCCCATTCAGGATCATTGTGTGTTCTGGCATTCAAAGGAAAACATGCAACAAATTCTTCACAGCGAACAGCTGCTGGAATGCTTGTCCACCTGTACGGCAGTATTGTGTTATAATGATTTCACCGCATTAACACTGATTGATTTTCTCAGGCAAAACGGCAGATCCGTTCCCGACGATTTATCTGTGGTTGGGATCGATAATTCCGAACTGGCGAAGATCAGCTCTCTTACCAGTGTGGTGCATCCTGCCGAACAGCTTGGAGTAGCTGCTGCCAATCTGCTTTTGTCCATGATTGACGGTTCGGAGGGAGAAAACATTCTGTTTCCGCCTCAGTTGGTCATGCGTACCTCCGTGAAAGACATAAAATGATGAAGGGGTAATGATCACCTGGAAGACTTTCGGTTCGGATAAATCAATACCATGTCCGCTGTATCACCAATATTGATATTCTCTTTCTAAATATATATCAATTATATCTATGGTTTTCGTTAAAGCTCTTGCCTGTGGTATAATTTGCACAAAGGGAGGAAAGGTTTTGAACAGACTCTTTATAGCCACTGGTGAAAACCTCATAAAAATGACAATTGATCTTCTGGATGCAATGAAACCAATGGAAAACAGGAGCAGGGACATTACCATCGGAATAAAGCCCAATCTGGTGTGTGCTTCACCGGCTGATCAAGGTGCGACCACTCATCCTGAAATTATTGAAGGAATTATTATCTATCTTCAGAAATCCGGTTTTAAAGATTTGAGAATCATTGAAGGCTCTTGGGTAGGAGACAGCACAAAAAGCGCTTTTGAAATCTGCGGATACGAAGCGCTCTCAGAAAAATATGGTGTTCCGTTGTTCGATTTAAAGGATGATACTTTTATCACCTGTTCCCATAAAGGGGTGTACATCGATATATGCAGCACTGTTTTTGATGTGGATTTTCTGATCAATGTTCCTTTAATCAAAGGTCACTGTCAGACGAATATCACCTGTGCATTGAAGAATTTGAAGGGGCTTATCCCCGACAGCGAGAAAAGAAGGTTTCATACCCTTGGGCTTCATAAACCCATCGCTTACCTGAATGCCCTTATTCATCAGGACTTGATTATTGCGGACGGAATCTGTCCCGATCCCTATTTTGAAGAGGGGGGAAGGCCCCACCGTTTAAACAGAATTGTCGCGTGTTCCGATCCTGTTTTAATGGATTCATATGCGGCGCAGGTATTGGGGTACAAAATCAGCGATATCAAGTACATTCAAATGGCACAGGAAGAAGGTGTCGGCAGACTGATGGATCAGGAGACTGAACAGATATATATTTATGAAGATAACTCCAGGGCAAACGATGCTTCGGGGATTCACCAAAAAAATAAAAAATATCTGAAAGTCATTGATGAAGCAGACGCCTGCTCAGCTTGCCTGTGCAACCTTGCCGGTGCTTTGGAAAAATTGAACGAAGAAGGTCTTACAGAAACCTTTGCGGATCAGATTTGTATCGGTCAGGCTTTCCGTGGATACGAAGGAGCTCTCGGAGTGGGTGATTGCACGGAATGTTTTAAAAGGCATTTACCTGGATGTCCGCCGGATATCGATAGTATGGTGGAGTTTCTGAAGAAAATCGGAAGCGGTGGATGAATGATGTCTTTCATCACCGAAATCACCCAAATCACCCGCTAGGAGACCGTTCGGAAAACCAGGTTTATTCATATTATACCGGGTTCCAAGTCTGAAAACCCGCATGGTAACGTGTATTTTTTCACGTCTATACGTGTTTTTTATGAATAAACCGACTTTCCGAGCCGGCTCCTAGCTCTCCTGTGATGTGAACTGTAACTGTGAGAATTAAAGCCAGAAATTGGCGGTGAATTGGTTTACATAAGGTGTTGACAAACATGAACGGACCTGCTAGAATGAGATTCCGCCGCTGAGACGCAAGAACACAACAGATACAGACAGCATAAGATGTTGAGGCGATGGAAAAGATAGAAATTGGGATGAGAATCCCAATGGAAACCATCA
>JAEZBW010000678.1 GCA_023426765.1 Bacillota bacterium | reverse complement strand
GCTGTCAGCTTGTTGACGGAGCAGTCCAGCATGCGCAGGGCGGTAAGGCCGCTGACGTCCAGTGTTTCCAGCATGTTGACGGAGCAGTCCAGCATCTCCAGGCCGGTCAGGCCGCTCACATTCAGCGTTGTCAGCCTGTTGTAGGAGCAGTACAGCTCCTTCAGACCGGTCAGGGCACTCACATCCAGCGTTGTCAGCTTATTGTCGTAGCAGTTCAGAGAAGTCAGGCCGGCGGGCAGGTTCGGCAGCTCCGTCAGATTGCTGTTAGTGCAGCGCAGAGAAGTCAGGCCGGCGGGCAGGGCCGGAAACGCCGCCAGATTGTTGCCGGAGAAGTCCAAAACCTTCAGATTGATCAAGCCGCTCACATTCAGCCCGGTCAGCCCGTTGTAATCACAGACCAGAGCAATCAGGCCGGCGGGCAGGGCCGGCAACGCCGTCAGCTCGTTGTCGGAGCAGTACAGCTCCGTCAGACCGTCGGGCAGTGTCGGCAACGCCGTCAGCCCGTTGTCGGAGCAGTCCAGAACCTTCAGGCCGGCGGGCAGGTTCAGATTCGTCAGCTTGTTGCCGTAGCAGTACAGCTCCGTCAGGCCGGCGGGCAGTGTCGGCAACGCCGTCAGCCCGTTGTAGGAGCAGTTCAGAACCTTCAGGTTGCTCAAGCCGCTCAAATTCAGCCCGGTCAGCCCGTTACCGGCGTAATACAGCTCGGTCAGACCGGTCAGTCCGCTCAGATTCAGCGCCGTCAGCTCGTTGCCGGAGCAGTTCAGAACCTTCAGGCTAGCGGGCAGGGCCGGCAACGCTGTCAGCTTGTTGTCGGCGCAATTCAGCTCGGTCAGACCGGTCAGGCTGGAAAAATCCAGCGCCGTCAGCTCGTTGCCGGAGCAATCCAGCTTTTTCAGGTTGGAAAACCAACTAATTCCTTCCAGGCTTTGAATGTCGCCCATGTTATCTCCTGAAGAAACATCAAGGCTTTCGAGAAACCGCACGTCGGCTTCGTATATGGGGTTGTTATTTCCCTTTCCCAAATAGAATCGTACCGCCGCGCGGAATTTTACGTCGGTAAATTCGTTGGTGATTTCATTCAATTCCACGGGCTCATGAATAAAATCCGATTTTACTTCGTCATTGAAGTTTAATGCAAAGGCGTACACATAAGCCTCTTTCGCCCCCACGGGAACATGGATTCTTGGGTTATCCAGGGTAGGATCTACAAAAAACGCGCAGTCTTGAAAAATACCGGAGTCTATAGAAAGGCCCATATTAGATAATGTCATGCTGCGCTGGAAGGTTACCTCTTCAAGGAGATCAGAGTCACTGAACGCAGAAATCCCGATGTCCGTGACCGTTGGGGGAATCGTGACGCTGGTCAGCTTACTGCTGTGGAATGCGGAGTATGCAATTTGCCCTGTGCCGCCGGGAACCGTGAAAGCGCCGCCGACCCTTCCCGCGGGGTATGCAAGCAGTACGGCCGGGTAATTGTAACCCCCCGGCGCGTACAGCACGCCGTCAACGGCGGCATAGGTGTTGTTTCCGGGTTCCACCTCAATGGCCACCAAATCTTTGCACGCGGCGAAAGCGCCGTTGTTGATATCTGTGACAGACGCGGGAATTGTGAAGGACGTAAGACCGGTGGAATCAAACGCATGCCCGCCGATCTCCTTGAGCTGCGAAGCCCCCGCGAAAGTGACGACCGTCAGAGCGCCGCAACCCTCAAACGCCCAGTAGCCGATAGTTGTGACAGACGCGGGAATCTCCACAGCCGTAAGTCCGGTGAAAGCAAACGCAGAATCACCGATTCCCGTGAGCTGCGAATTCTCCGCGAAGGTGACGTCCTTTAGAGCGCCGCAACTCTGAAACGCCTGGTTGCCGATAGTTGTGACCGCTTCGCCGATCTCCACGCTGAGGACATTGTCAATATCATTATAGACGTCTTCTACGACGGTCCTCCAGCCTGCCATACCTTCATCGTTGTAAATGGTCAGCTTGCCTTCACCGCTAAGGACCCAGTCCGGGCCGCCGGAAGGCGTTGCTCCTTCTCCGGCGTATACCGCCGTCGGAAGCAGCATCAGCAGCATGCATACCGCCAGCAGAAGGCTGGCACTTCGTTTAAAGATTGGTTTCATCATAGGTATTCCCTCCTCGTTCCAAATTGATTTCCCGCCTTTTTGTCGGGATAAAAGGCACGGGCGCGCAAGCCGGGGCTGTCGCGCCGGAAGCCCTGGCGGACGTTTACGATGTCCGCTCTCGTCATGTTTGGCAATAGAACCACCTCTTTCTTCATGTGGTTTTCAGCATAGCATTTCTTTTCTTGGTTGCGGGCGCAATCACAAAATTGTGATTGAAAATTTTTACACAAGCAGCGACACGGGATAACCGTCCTCTTGCTCCGAACCGTCTCCCTGTGTCCCGTCCCCCTGTGCCGGCGCTTGCAGCGGAAGGGAAAAGGCCACCGCCGTGCCCGCGCCCCCGGCGCTTTCCACCGTGATTTTGCCGCCATGCTCCTCCACCAGATATTTGCATATGTATAACCCGAGGCCGGCGCCTGTTTCCGGGCTGCCGGGGCTTCGGGGGTGGAAACGGGTAAACAGCCGCCCCATATCCTCCGGCGGAATTCCTGTTCCCGTGTCGGACACCGATACCTCCAAAAAACCGCCGGCCTTTCGCGTGGAAACCGTGATCAAACCCTGCGCCGTGTGCCGCAGCGCGTTGGCAATCAGGTTTACCAGCACCTGGGTGATGCGGCCGGGGTCGGCGCTGACCTCCGGCAGGTCAAGGCCGGCTTTGATTTCCAGCCTGTTCCCGTTTTTGTTCAAAATGGGAAAATGGGTTTCCACGGCCCGGTAAATCAGCTCGTCGATGTGGCAGGGGTGTTTTTCCAGCTTCATGCGCCCTTCCTCGATGCGGGTGACGTCCAAAACCTGCCCCACCATCAGCGCCAGGCGGTCTGCCTCGGAGGCGATGATGCGCATTTTGTCCCGCACCGCTCCGTTCTCCGTGCCCGCAAGCTGTGCATAGGAGATTTGCGCATGGCCGGAAACCACCGTCAGAGGCGTTTTCAGCTCGTGGGACACATTGGAGAGAAACTCCGTTTTCAGGCGGTTCAGGCGGTCCAGCGCTTCATTTTCCACCATGAGCCGCCGCTCCGCTTCCCGGGCCGCCGCCATTTCCTCCATGGTTCCCAGCAGCATGGCGGCCATCTGGAAAAAGGAAAAGACGGCAAGGGCGGTCTCCGTTACCACATCGTGCATAAAAGGCACGGAAATGCCGGCGGTACTGTGAAGGGAATCTAAAACAACCCCCGCCAGAATGAAGAACAGGCCGCATATGCTGAGCTTCTGCTTGAAATCAGGCTTTTTAACCTTCCTTTTGAAGGAAATAAACACATAGACAATATATAAAACCGCCGAAGCCAGATAGAGAAAAATGGTTCTGGACATGGTCAGGGTATCCAGCAGCAGGTAGGCCGCGGCAAAAATACCCTGGAAGCCGTAAGCGAGGGAACGCCCGCGCCTGGAGAGCATTCCGGGGAAAAAGCTGTTGTACAGCTCCCCAATGGGAACCACCGCCGCTACCACCGTCAGGTATTCGATACGTAAATCCACCCCCCACAGGAGGCCGGGCAGCAGCGCCTGCAGCGCCGGGGCGCGGAGGATGCCGGTGCGAAGCACCCAGATAAGGCAAAGCAGCGCACCCCACAGATTGACCCGGTACCGGGGTACGAGCAGGAAAAGCAGAAGGTGGACAAGGCCCAGCGCGATATAAAGCCCAATGGCGATTGCCCCGGAATAATCCATAGCCGCCACGGCCTGCGCCACAGCGGCCGGGCTTCCGACAAGCCAGCCCCCTTGAACGCTGTGGCTGCGGAAAACGAAATTGGAGGACTGCTGGACAATTTCAATGACGCCGTCCTTTGACCGGGCTGTAAATTGAATAAAGAAGCGCTTGGCGATGTTTTCTTCTTTGGAATCCGCCGGTTTCCCGCTGTCCGCCAGCCATTCCCCGTTCACATACAGGCGGCTGCCGTAGTCCGCCATCCAGCCCGCGATTCCGTAGAAGCCGTCCTCCGGCACTAAAATCCGGATACGGCTGGTGAGGTAATCGGTTCCGTCCGGAACGGTTCCCAGCACGACGGCGTCGGAACGGGAAAATTCCTCCGGCGTTAAAAGCGCGCGGGGAACATACTCCACAGGGCCCGCCAGCTTGGCGTGGCCGTCCTTCAGGCGGACGCCGCGCAAATCCCAGACCCCGCTTCGGGAGGACAGAACCACCCGGGAGGGCATGGCTTCCATCCGCCATATCAACAGGCAGAGCAGCACGATTCCGGCCAATAACAGGCTGATTTTAAGCTGTTCCTTCCGCAAAGCCATCCCTCCTTCCTTGAAATGAACTTACTATAACGAGGCGGAA